>NZ_JBEXCW010000123.1:0-18139 GCF_040605435.1 Streptomyces sp. NPDC005574 | reverse complement strand
CCAGACGCCTTCCGGTGACGTGTTGGTGGCGTCCGCACTGGCCGCGGCGACGACGGTGACGGTCTCCGTCGCGGTGACCGGGGTGGCGCTCTTGAGGCCGGACCAGGTCGCGAGGTACACGCCCGGGGTGAGCGTGCCGGCAGGCGTCCAGGCGTAGCCGTAGGAGCCGAGGCCCGGGTGGGTGACGCCGCTACTGGTTGCGGCCAGTGCAGTTGCCCCGGTGGCGACGCTGGTGACGGTGATGGTGGGGGTGGCGTCGAGGTCGGTGAGGCTGCCGCCGAGGGTGTCGTACCACTGCGACAGGAGCGTGACCGGCTGGCCTGCGATGGTCTCGGTCATGCCGGCTCACCGCCGATGTTGGTGAGCAGCAGGTAGAACGGGTAGGTGGCCGAGGCGTACACGGTCTCGCCGCCCGTGCCCTGGTAGACCAGGGCGATCGTGGCCTTCCCGCTACCGTCGACCTCGCCGGAGCCGACGACGATCTGCATTGTGCCGGGGGTCCCCGGGAAGCTGGCCGCTTGCGGATAGTAGGCCGGGTGGCCCTCCAGCAGCGGGCTGGCCGAATCCGTTCCCAGGTAACGGGAGATAGTGCCAGCGGAGTTGAGGATGGCCAGGTCGAGGAAGGATCCGCCGCCCGCGCGCATGAAACTCGGACTGGCCTGGATGCGGTCTCCGACAGCCGCCGTGATCGAGGCCGCCAGCGGTGTACTCCCGGACGTTGCGATCGCCCACGAGCCGGCGGAAGGCAACGTCACATCGCCAGCAGTGATCCGCTCGTCGACGGTCCGGACCGTCGTACCACCGCCGCCACCTGCCCCAGCGAACGTGACGTCAGCGGTGAAGGTGACGGCAGGGGTTACACCCGGGGTGACGCGGAGAACCTCGGCGCCGTTCGCGGAATCCACCAGGTGGAGATCCTGCGAGCCCGGGGACATCTGCCACGCCCACCGGTCCACGCCCGCCGTCCGTAGCGCGTACGCCGCATAGGCGGAAGTGCTGCCGCGATCGACGCCGTTGATGGCTGTACCGGTGGAGTCGACGACGAGGTTGGCGTCTTCGACGGTGAGGTCGCCGGTGACGGTGCCGCCGGTGAGGGGCAGTAGGTCGGCGACAGTCGCGTCGACGTAGCCCCTCGACGCGGCGGACAGGGCGGTGTCTGGGGAGGAGTCGGGCAGCACGAGATCCCCGGTCATGGTGTCGCCTGCGACGTCCACCTTGCGGGGGTCGCCGTTGGTGGACACGTATCCGGTTGCGGTCATCCTGCTCTCCTCCTCTCCTGACTCGTCATTCAGTACGTCAGTCGGTGCGCTCGGGCCAGTGCCACGTACCGCCATCGCGCGAGTCCTCGTCCTGGCGCACGTTGCGATCGAAGAACGTGCCGCTCGGACCGAGCACGGCCAGCGATGCGATCCACTCGCCGTCCGTGCCGTTCGGGCAACCGTCCATCGGCTCCTGCGTCAGGTACTGCGGCACCTCGGTCACGACCGCGGCGCGACACTCCGAGGCGTACTCTCCGCCCGGAGTGCCGAAGCTGCGGTAGTGGACGACGCGACCCACGCTGGGCTTCACGCCCTACCGCCGCTGTCAGCGGAGCTGGTCTCCGACGTACCGTCCGCCTGGCCGCCACCCGTCCCACGCGCAGAACGGCTGCCCGTCCGGCCCTTGCTGGAGCGGCTCTCCGTCGTTGGGGCAGGCGAGCGGTCCGGCGTCTCGCTCAGCTCGGACAAGCTCTCTGGCTTCTCGGACGATGTCTCGGAGCTGCTCCCAGCTGATACGTCCTCACCCGCCTCCGGCTCGGGCTCGGCGGCCGCGTTCGACGGACCGCCGTGCACGGTGATCTTCGCCATGTCCTCTGCTCCCTCCTCGACGTACTCGGTACTGCCGCACTGCGGACACCGGACTGCACCCACCGAGTAGCGGGTGGTGCAGCCGGTGCAGATCCACAGCGCCATGTCAGGCCGCCGTCACAGCAGCGCCGTCGTCCAGTGGCACGTACGTGAGCGTCCACTGGATCGCCCCCGTCGCGTCCGCCGCCGACACGTTCACGCCGAGAGTCCCGGCCGGGACCTGAATCGCCGACGGGAGCGCCGCACCGGCGCCCGCGTTCTGCACGTTCAACGCGGTCCCGACGGTGCCAGCCAGGCCCAGCAGGGCGCCGACTTCCTTGCCGGTGATGGCCGTCGCCGAGCACACATCGACGGCTGTGCCGACGGTCGGCGTCGATACGATCTTCGCGGCCGGGGTGGTACCGGCGATGACCGTGGTCACCTTCCCGAACAGGCCGGTGACCAGGACACGGCCACCGGTCACCGTGAAGATCGTGGACGTGGCGTTCTGCGGAACGGTCTTCCCAGCCGCGTTGGAGACGGTGTTCCCGTACAGCAGCTTCCGCAGCTGGTTGCCCTGAAGGATCGTTGTCATGTCAGACCCCCATCGCGGGCAGGCTCGCCGGGGCGCGCTGCGTCATCAGGTCGCGGGTGTTCGCGTTGACCGTGCCCGCGCCCGTGGACGTGACCTTCACGAACTTGTACGTGTCGGACAGGGACGTGTTGGACACCTCGAACGCCATCGCGTTCTGCGTCGCCGCGGCGGCCGTGACGACCGTCGCCGCAGCGGCCTGCGTGCGCCGCGTCCACGCGTCCGAGCCGTCGCCGGTGTTCGTCCAGTACTCGGTGACGACCGCCAGGTTCTGTGCCCCGGTACCGGAGGCGTCCTTGGCTTCCTGCAGCGTGTACGTGTCGCCGGCGGCGCCGGACAGGTAGCACTCGTAGAGGATCCCTCCGGCTTCCCTGAGGTTGATCCACTTGCCGTCGGCGGCGGGGGTGAAGTTCACCAGCCTGCCGAGTGCGTTCTGAGCCATCGCGGGTTTCTCCTAGTCTGTGGGTCCCTGTCGGGGCGACACTGCCGACCCGGGTGGTAGCCAGCCCCGGGGCGTCACTGCCGGGGCTGGCCGGGTGTTACGGACGTGCGGCGAGCTCGACGAACGGGGTGAGGCTGTTGCCGCCGTTCTTCGGGGTGATCGCGGACTTGATCCACGGGCGGCCGTCGACGCGCTGGATGATGCGGAACGCGGTCTGGTCGTTGCCGAACTTGTAGTCCGTGGACGACGACGCGGACATCGACTGCCGGTCGCCGACCAGGTAGTAGGTGAGGTCCACGAACGCGATGTCGCCGCGGGAGCCGAGGGTGTTCGCCTTCTCCGACACGATGATCGGACGGCCGAACAGGGTCGCCGGGCCGGGGCCGGCCGCGTTGACGATGAACACCGAGTTGCCGCCGGTACCCACGCTGAGGGCCATGGTGTACAGCTGCGGGATCGCGTCCGGGGAGACGAGCCACACCGCGTTGTTCAGTGAGGACGGCAGCATCCGCGCGTACATGTTGACGACGTTCTCGTACACGATCGTCGCCGACGGCTGCCCGGACTCGGCCGGCACGGCGACCGCCGCGGAGTTCGCGGAGCCGAGGAACCCGAGGGGCTCACCGACGCCGGTGCCGGTCATGAACTTGGAATCTTCCTCGAACGCGAGGGTGAGCGGCCACAGCCGCTCGATCAGCGCGGAGAAGGAGATCGCGGAGTCCTGCAGCAGCTCGTTCGGCACCACGGACAGGCCGGTGAGCTTCTTCGCGTCGAGCTCGATACGCAGGAACTTGGGGTTCGCGTCGGTCAGGGCCGCCGACTCCTCACCCCAGTAGGCGACCATGCCGCCGAACACGGACGACGCGTTGGAGCTGACGTCGATCGCCGGGAACGGCACTCGGGCGCTGTCCATCGGGATGACGGTGGCGTTCGGCCGGACCACGGCCTTTTCCAGCGCGATCTCCAGCAGCTGCGAACGCAGCGTCTCCGGCACGAGGAACCCGCCGTCTGCCGGCGACACCGACGAGGCGGCGTTGCGGAGCTCGGCGAGGCGGGCGAGGTTGTCGGGGGCCGTGTTGAGGTGCCAGATCGTGTTGAGGTAGTCGACGGCGCTGTTGAACTTCGCGTCGATCGTCGCCCCGGGCGCGTTGGGGTTGTGTGCCGCGCCCTGCCCGTAGGACGTGAGCATGCGGGTGTTGCCGCGCTTGTTCTGCGGGTCGAGGGGAAGCCGCTTGATGCGGTCGGCGTTGTCGCCATCGACGTCCTTCTCGCGGAGGTAGTTCGCGAGCTGCTTCTGCGTCTCCTCGGCGACCATGCGGTTGAGGTCGGTGCCGTCGCCCTGCGCCTTGGCGCCGTAGGCGGCCATGACGCCGTGGAGGCCGTCGCGGCTGGCCATGACCTTGCCCAGCCAGTCGTTGTCACCCATCATCTGGGCGAGTTCGTCGCCGTTCTTGGGGACGGCGACACCGTCGGGGACGGCGGGAGCGGCGGTGCGGTTGAACACGCGGCCGACGTGGCGGGGGGTCAGACCCATGGCGGCCAGGCGTGCTCGCTGCCCGGGGGTGATGGTCTTCACAGAAGTGCCTCCTTCAGGCGTGCGAACACGTCGTCCCCTGTGGGCGACGCGGTGGCGAGGTGGGCGCTGAGTTCGGCCCACTCGGTATCTAGGGGGGCGACGTCCGTCTCTTCGACGGCTGCCGGCTCGGTCTCTACGACGGCCGGGGGCTTTTCGACGGCAGGCTCCGGCTCGGTGATGCTGGTGGCCTCGGCATCCGGCAGCGGGTCAGGCTCGGCCGGCGCCGACGTCTCTACCGCTGGTAGCGTCGCGGGCTCGATGGCGTTCCTCGGCGGCGGGGCGGCATCACGGCCCGCGTACCGGAACACCGACAGGTCCCACGTGTTGCCCATCGCCGCCGACGCGGGCGCTGCGGGTTCAGTGACGGTCGTGGGGCGTTGCGCCACCTCGTCGGCCAGCCCCGCCGTGACAGCCTCTTCAGCCGTGTACCAGGTCTCGGCGAGCATCACCGCCCGCCACTCCTCGACCGTGCCGCCCGCGCGCGCCTGGTAGACGCCGGCGATGTTGTCGGACTGGAAATCCAGGAGGTCGGCCATCTTCCGCATCTCAGCGGCGTCACCGATGCACAGGCCCGAGCCTTCGTGAACCATCAGCTGCGAGTGGGGGCCCATCACGATCCGGTCCCCTGCCATGGCGATGACCGAGGCGATCGACGCGGCGAGGCCGTCCACGTACGTCGTGACCGATGCGGGGTGAGACCGCAGACAGTTCATGATCGCCAGGCCGTCGAAGACCTCCCCACCAGGGGAGTTGATGTGCAGGTCGATCGCCGTGACGTTCTGCATCTCCGACAACTCGGCCACGAAATCGGAGGCGGTGACACCCCAATAGCCGATCTCGTCATAGATGTAGACCGCCGCGGTACCACCCGCGAGGTTCTCGATCCGGTACCAGTCGTTGCGGCCCTGCCGCAGCTGCGCCCGTGGACGCGCCGTCTTCGGTGGCATCGGCCCTCCCGGGCGGTTCAGCAATTCAACAGTTGCAGTCACATGGCGAGGCGCGCGAAAGCGGCGAGCAGCCATCACACCCACCTCGCTACGACCGTGCCGCGGCAGCGAATCCCGCCCTGGCACAGCCGGTACGGACCGGCACCGTAGGCGGCCCGTACCGCGTCAAGCCCGGAAAACTCGGTGCCGTCGATCTCCGCGCAGGGGCCGCACCGGTTGGCGTCGTTGACCTCGCTCGCCGTGTACGTGGCTGTCGGCGCGGCCTCCAGGACAGCGACCCGGCCCGTGTTGGTAGCCCGGTGCAGGGCGCCGCCGAGCTGGTCCAGCTTCAGCCGGTTCGACAGGCCACGCAGGAAGCCCTTCACCTGGTCGGCGACGGCGCTGCCGTCGGCGCCTGGGGTGAACAGGCGCAGCGCCTCACGCCCGGCGGCCGCAGCCAGACCCGAGCCGAGGAGCCCGGCCGTCGCCGCAGCGAACTCCACCAGCTCCGACCCGAACGCGGCCCGCAGCGCCCCGGCGTCCAGCCGGTTCGTCAGTGACTGATCCAACTCGGGCACATCCACGGTGACGCCCTGCGCTGCGGCCTCGTCGACCATCCGGCCGGCCGCGCGCTGCGCCATGCCGCCGAGCGCCTCCCGCAGCACCCCGGCCGCACGGTCGCTGTCGACGGTGAGGAGGGCGAGGGCTGCTGCGTTGTCGTCGTTGATGGCGGTGTGGATTTGGTCGCCGAGGTCGCTGACCCATGCGGCTTCGATGGGGGTCCACCGGTCGAGGAGTTGGGAGAGTGCGTCTTCCTGGTCGGCGCGAACCTGGTCCAGGGGGTTGGCGTCCTGCGCGTTGAGGAGGTGCGCGACTGCGCGATCCCATGCCGTGGGTGCTGCGGGGAGCGCCGCGCGGGGGCGGTCGAGGAGGGCGGTGGGGGCCGTTGCAGCCTGGGGCGCGGTAGCGGGCGGGCGCGTGAAGGGGATGTCTGGCAGGCCGACCGCGGACAGGGTGCCCGCCGGGTCAAACCCGACGTTCACGAGGGCTGCGGCCGCGTTGGCCTGCGCGGTGAGCTGCTTGGATTCCATCTCGACGTCCCCGGTGACCGGGTCGGCGAAGTCGAATTCCAGGCCGTTGCCCATGGCCCCGTACAAGGGCAGCAGGCGGGTGTTGAGGGCTTGCCGGGTGCGCCGCAGTCTCGTGCGGACGAGCCATTTCGCGAAAATGTCTTCGGCGGCTTCCATGTTCGCCCGGTTCGCGTCATCCACGGTGCCCAACATCGGCTTGGGGAAGCCGAACGCCTCGCGGATGATCTCCCGGTTGAGGTCGCGGAGTTCAGTGAACTGCATATCCCGCTGCGTGAACGCCCGGTCCTGCCACTTCAGCCCGTTCTCCAGGACAGCAACCCTGTGGGCGTTGGAGACGCCGCGGTGCTGTTCGTTCCAGCGGTCACGGAACTCGTTGAACTCGTCATCCGACAGACGCTTGTCGACCTCGACGATGCCGCCGGGCTGCGCCGAGTTTCGGAAGAAGTTCGCGTTCCACTCGGCGCTAGCCCTGCTGGAGTCCAGGTCGGCGAGGAGTGTCTGCACCGGGCCCCACCCGCGGTACGGGTCCAGCGGGTTGGGGCGGCGCAGCATGATGACGTCGTCGACACCGAGGGGGACCTGCTCACCGGACGGCGACGAGTACGTGTAGTCGGACAGGAACGTGTCCCGGTCCGGGTTGGGGGTCATACGGTCCGGGCGGGCAAACCACAGCTCCAGCGGGATCGACGACCGCTCATGCCTGGCGATCACCCACCACTGCTCGCCGGTGAGTTCCTCATGCTGCTGGGTTGCCTCACGCCACTGTGGGCCGGTCATGAAGCTGTTGGGCTGCGTCCACAGATCGAGGGCGGCGTGTGAGGTGACCTCGACACGGTCCTCGACGCGGCCGGACTTCGCGCTGCGGTACAGGTGCCATTCGACCTGGCTGTATGCGGTGGTGATCCGCTCGACGATCGCGAACAAGGTGCCCACGCTGCCCATGGCGCGCATCTGCGCTTCCTGGCCGGCGGGGCGGACGATGCTCGATACGAGTCCGGCGCGGCCTGCGGTGGGGGCGAGGGCGATGGGGGCGCGGTTGGTGAAGGCGGCGGCGGCTTGACCGAGGGAGCCGAGGAGGGTTCTGCCCACCACCGCCCCCTCTCGCTATTTCCCGCCGTAGAACCGCCAGTTGAGGACGATCAGGCTGAGGCCGACGGCTGCTACTCCGGCCGCGACGTTCACCAGCATGACTGATCCCGACAAGAGCATAGTCCCAGTCGTGTCAAGTAGGACCGGCATAGCCGTATTCAATCCTCGCGTCAGCCTGCGACGACGCTCCTTTGTCACGATTCGCACCCTCTCGCGCCGCGCGGCCTGGATCTGTAGGAACCCTACAAGCGTCGTCATCCCACCCACCTCATCTGCGGACGGCCACCGAGATCCCGCTCCGCGACCATGTAGCGCATGGCGTCCATGCCGTGGTCGTTTTCCTTCAGCGGGGCCTCCGGCGACGTGCCGCCCGGCTTCACCGCCCACACGTAGCCCGTCACCTCCTCCTCGGTCGACGCCGGCTTACGCGCAGAGTCCAACTCCGCATCCCGCTCAACCAGCGCACCCCGCACGATGAACAGACGCGGCCGGCCGTCCCCCGCCGCCTTCAGCCGGGACTGCACCGCCTGCAACCCGGTGCTCACCGCCTTCGTCGCCGCGCTCGTGCCCAGCCCGAGATGCTTCTCCAGCGTGGCCCGGTCTTCCGCGTCGTGGTCGCAGATCACCGCGCGCGGCCGCGGCTCCTTCCACTGCCCGGACGGGTGTTGCATCAGCCGCTTCGCCTGCTTCGCCATGTCCTCGACCAGGCGCTGCGTGTGGTAGAGCTCCCGGTACAGGAACAGGCGGCCGTCATGATCTTCGGCCCACCACTGCATGACCATCGGGTTCCGGAATCCGAAGTCGACCGTCAGCCACCGCGTCCAGCTTTCGGGGACGGCGAACGGGTCGACGAGGTGCACCGTCTCGTCGAAGTCCTCGAAGATGAGGCCCTCGGCCGCAGCCCAAAGACCGTCGCGCAGGCGGAGCTTCCGCACCCCGGTGAGCGCGTCGAGCTTCTTGAAGTAGTCCGCGCCCGCGTCGGTGAGGCTGCCGTCGGTGTTCACGTAGGCCGGGTTGTCGGCGTGCCGGGACAGCAGCATCTTCGACTGGCCCTGGTCGCAGCGCTGCTTGATCCAATGCGTGGGGTGGCCCGGGTTGCAGGCGCCGACCTGCTGCTGCCACGACAGCTTCCCGTTGCGCAGCCGGGTGCCGATGGATTCCCAGTCGGTGAGGGTGAGCTCGGTGGCCTCGTCGGCGAACACGAGATCATATTCAGCGGACATGATCTTCTCGGGTTTGTCCATCCCCCCGACGTCGATCTTCGACCCGTTCGAGTACCGGTACCCGGGCGCCTCACGCGGGCTGCCCCCGAACCACTTCACGATGCCGCGGGCGAGCGCGTCCTGCGCCACCTTCTTCTCGTAGGTGACCAGCGTCGTCGAGCCGAGGGACACGGCCGTCTTACGGACGATCAGGAAGCGGGCGTCCGGGTTGTGCAGCGCGGTCAGGTGCAGCCGGAACAGCGACGCCAGCGACTTGCCTGTGCCGGCCGGGCCGGCGATGAACACCTCGGAGTCCCGCGCCTTGAACAGCTGCTGCGCCGCGCCACGCGGCTCGTACCGGACGATCGCGTCCTGGTCGAGCGCCGTCGTCACTTGAGATCCGCCGGGTCCACCCCGACTACTTCGTACCGGACAGCGCCGGACACCGTCACCTGAGCGGGCTGATCCAAGCCGTGGAGCTTGCGGTACGACTCGCGGATCGCCCGCATCTCCCGCAGCGCGGCCAGCTTCGGCCCGTCGTCGAGGAGCGGCTTCTCCGCGCCCGTCTCCTCGTCGAGCATGGTGATGACCTTGCCGTGGGAGACGACGACGTGATCCCGGTCGAGGACTTCGAGTGCCTCGGCGAACATGTCGTCGAGGAGGCGCGCCTCGGATGCGATGAGTTCGGCGCCGGCTGCTTGCAGGACGGAGGTGCGGCACTTCTGCACGGCACGCCAGGCGTCGCCCTTGTTGCAGTAGCCGACAGCGTCCGCGATCTGCTGGTACGTCATGTTCGGGTGGGCGGCTTTGAGGCGGGCGGCGGCGGCGGCGCGTTCGTCGTGGTTGAGGGTGTCGGTGAAGCGGCCGCGGCTGTCGCGTGGGTCGCGGGTGTGGTCGCGTTCGCCCGGGTTGCGGCGGGGTTGGGGGCCGGCGCCGGGTGTGGGTTCGGCCGGCACGGGTGGTTCGTTACCGGTTTCCATGGTGTGATGGTAACGAGGTGCGCAAGGTTGGGTGGTACGGCGGAGGGCTCAACCCCGACGGGGGTTGAGCCCTCTGGCATGCGGCGGGACGGTCAGTCGTCTTGCGTGCCAGCCCATTCCACGCCCGATACGAGGCCGTGTACTCCCGGGCCGGAGGCGAACGATGGCGCCCACCCGTCGGCAATGAACTTCGCGGCAACCTCTTGCGGAACCCAGCGGTCACCGCGCTCGGGGTCGGACATCCACGCCGCCAGCCCGTCGGCGGTGGCGAACACGGGGCTGATCGGGGAGCCCTCGGACACGGTCTCCCACAGCTGCCAGCCGTCGCCCTTCGGCGGGTCGGTCGGTTCCCACGCTTCGGCTTCGGCGCGTTGACCGTCGTACTTCTCGACGGTGGCGTGGCCCTGGCAGGTGGGGCAGGTGTCGTCGACACCCTCTCGTTCGCAGCGGGAGCGGATCACGACGCTGGCATTGATGCTGTCGTGGCCGAAGCCGGACAGGGACCACTCGTTGACCTCGGCGGCAGTCGGCGTGACCGGGGGCTGTTTCGGCTGCCACCGCTTCTCGGGGTCGAAAGTGTGCGTGAAGTCCCGAAGCCGGTCGGCGGCAAGGAGGGCGTTGACGTCGTCCTGGTCGAGGTGGTGCAGCCAGCCGCTGTTGAAATGCTCGGCGAGCCTTTGGGCCTCGCGGAGGATGGCGGCCTCGCCGCGCCCGTAGTAGTCCGGCGCCTCGGCGATGTTCCGTTCGGCGCGTGCTCGGATGGCGGGGGTGTCTGTGTCCCACGGCGTCGATCCCGTGGTGGCCGGGTCGAAGGGGATCTTGCCGTACCAGAGGTCGTACAGGTTCTCGGCTCGGGGCGAGTAGCCGCTCTTGCAGTCCGGGCACTTCTCCCCGTCGAGGCTGTCGGGGCTCAGGAAGCCTTCCCAGACCTTGTTGAGCGGCCAGTCGAAGTCGAGTGGCACTCGGCGGACTTCGCGTCCCATGCGGGTTCTCCTTGTGGTGGTGGCGGTTCGAGCGTACGGCGGTCAGGTGGCGAGGGCGTCGGCGAGGAGCTGGACGCGGGTGGTGGCGGGGCAGTCGACGGGGCTGTCAGTCCTCGTCGTCGTAGTCCCAGGAGATGCCCCGGTTGTGTTCGGCAACGTCGGTGGTGACGCCGTCGTCCCACTGGACGGCCTTGATGTCGTCGTACCGGCCGCCGATGGCGGTGATGGTGCCGCCGATCTTCTGGGTGCCGTTGTCGTCGAGGTATCCGTAGATGCGTGCGTTGACCACGGCGGGCTCCTTGGGTGCGGGCTGGTGCAGCGGGTGGTCGTCCTGGTCCATCTCGTGGCCGGTCTCCAGCTGGTGGGCGTCGAGCGCGGCGGTGGTGAACGTCTCGCCGCAGGTCCAGCAGAAGTCGGGGACGGGCTGCGCGGTGAAGTTGGTCTTAGGCCGCCTCCGCGTACGTGCCGGCGAGGAGGTGGCGGGTGCCCTTGTAGCTGGTGAGGCCGGTGTAGAGGGCTTCGTCGATGGGGCCGTAGACGTGGACGTGGATCCACTTGCCGGTGGTGCGGTGTCGTGTCCACACCTTGGGGGCGTCGTGGCCGGTGGCGTTGCGGTAGGCCTTGGCGACGTGGCGGCCGAACCAGGACTTCTTTCCGTCGGGGAGGTCGTTGCCGCCGAGGCGCTGGAGGAAGTCGCCGGTGCGGATGAGCTGGCCGATCTCGACGAGGGCGCCGATGATGCCGCTGAGGGTGCGGTAGCCGAGGGCCTTGGTGGTGGCGACTGAGGCGCGGAGGGTGTTGCGGCGGGTGCGGGCTGCGGCGTTCATCTTGGTCCCCCTCGTTCGCTTCCTTGTGGCCACAAACTTACTCGTCTTGTGGCCACAGAGCAAGGGGCTTGGGCGGTTCAGTTGTGGCCACAATCGGTGTATCCTCACGCCATGACGCCAGACGCTGAAACCGAGTACGACACCCAACGCAAGTTCCGCGCCCCCGACGACGAATGGGAGCCCTTCGAAGCCGCCACCCGCGCCGTGCACCCCGAAGGCCGCAGCCCGCGAGGCAAGGTGATCCGCGAGTTCATCCGCTGGTACATGCGCCGGCCCGGCGCCAAGCTCCCAGACCGCCCGGCAGCCGGGCCGTGGACCCGCAGCGCCAACGCGTGCAACGCCCCGGGCGACGCGCCCAACAGCTCCGGCAAAGAACGCTGTGAGCTTCCCGCCGGGCACGCCGGCCGCCACTACGAGGGGATCATGACGTGGCCGCAGAAGAAGCGCCCGGCGGGCAGCGAAGAGAAGACCGGATGAGCGAGGCCGCCGCCTGGGTCACCCAGCAGCTCGCAGCCGCCGGGTTCACCGCCCTGCCGAGCCTGCGACCCGGCGAGTACTTCAAGACCACCGGGTTCGCCGTCGCGGCCAGCAGTGCTGCGAACGCGGCCCGCGTGACGGTGACGGCGCGCTTCACTGGCCAGGACAAGTACGAGCAGTGGGGCGAGGCGCAGGCCCTCGCGAACAAGCTGATGGACGTGCTGGAACCGTTGGGCGTGGGCTTCGAGGAGATCGAGGGCCGAGAGCCGAACTGCGCCTTCGACGCGTACCCGCCGAGCGCGGGCCCGGTGCGCCCGGACGAGGAGCCCACGACGTGAGCGCGCAACGCCTCAGCCCACGCTCCACCCGCCGCATCGCCCGAACCACGAATCTCGACGTAGTGCGCGCCTGGTCCCACGGCGGCTACAGCATGTCGTTCGTGACAGCCGACCACCGACACGGATGGTGGGACAAGAAGACCGGCCAATGGGAGTGGGAGGCAGACCCCGTCCTGCACTACTCCTCATGCCGCGACCTCTTCCCAGAGGCGGGCAACGAACCCACCGCATGACGAAGGCCCCGCCCGGAAACGAGCGGGGCCGCTTCACGGCCAGGGTCAGTACGCACCCAAGTCCCGCAACTCTGCCTTCACCTGCGCCGTCCGCTTCGGGCAGTACGCCCGCACCCCCAACAGCACCAGCTGGTACGCGTCCTTCTTCTCCGTCCCCCACGTCTCCCCCACCGGGTACAACTCCTCCCCGTCCAACATCCACCCCACCGAATGCCCCGCGTCCAACGCTGCGCACCACTTCGGCGGGAACACCTTCAACTCGACGGCAGGCGGCACCGCCGGCACGCCGTCCGCGTAGGAGTCGAGGTGGGCGTCGATCACGGATGAGATGAACGTGTCCCCGGGGTCAGCGGACGGACTGGACGCGGCTGGTTTCGCGTCGTCGCTGCTCCCCGAGTTGGAGCAGCCGGCGAGTACAAGCCCGGCGGCGAGTAGAACGACGGTGGTGGTGTGGCGCATGGTCCCCCCAAGGACGTTGGTGCCGGGGATCGTAGCGGCCGGCACGGACAGTGCACCCCGGGAATGGGCGAAACCCCGCCGAGAGGGGGGACACTCGGCGGGGCTTCGGGGGGGGGTGCCGGGCGGTCCCGGCGCGCCATCCCAGTGTGGCAGGCGGATGGTGTCAGCGCCCCCACAACCGGGCCACGGTCTCCGCCAACGCCAGCAGGACCAGGCCGGCGAGGAGGCCGCCCGTGGACACGTACCGGCCGTCGGGATGCCGTGTACTCCCGGGCACGCGCACGATGCGTTCCCCGTCCGGGGCGAGCCCGCCATGCTCGACGTCGCGGTGCTCGCGGCGGGCGTCCTCGGCCGCGTGCCGAGTCCCGGGCGGGGATGTGGCGCGGCATCTGTGGCAGCGGTACACGTACGGCATCAGCGGGCCTTCTTGAGTGAGTGCGTGCGGTGCCAGTCTGCCGGATCATTGATGATCGTCATCCCCTCTCGGGACTCCACCCTCAGCGCGTTGTTGGCGTTGGCGTTGGCATCCTCACCTGCGGCAACAGCCTCGAAAGGGGTCGGGTCAGCGGGTGGGGGCGGGGCGGGCAGATCCTTGCGGTGGACGCCCGGCCCGTTCCCGAGCACCGTGCGCACGCCGGGGCGTACCGGGAGGCCGGCTGCGTCGAGCAGCTCCCTCACGGTCCGGGTGCTGGGGGCGTGGAGGGGCTGGCAGAGGGCGGTGAGGAGGATGCCGGTGTCGGTGCCGATGAGGTCGCGGACGAGGTCGGTGACGTCCTGCGGGTCGGGCTCCGTGGGGCCGTCTTCTGAGTCCTCGTTCGGCTCGTCGGCCTCTGCGGGGGCGTGGCACCAGGCGGCCACGCACCAGCCGACCACGATGGCGGGGATGGCGAAGCGGGCGACGTGCGGGGCGTGCAGGCAGCCGTATCCGGTGAGGTAGGCGACGGCCGCGAGGGCGCCGATCCGCTCCCGCCAGTCGAGGCGCTCGCACAGCCATGCCCACCCGCGGCTGGCGAGGACGACGGAGCCGGTGCACAGGGCTGCGCCCGCCCCCGCGAATGCGAGGACGGGCCGCAGTTCGGCGCGTAGCCAGCGGGGGAGGAGCCACTCCCCCACCCTCGAAATGATCTTCATCAGGTGGCTCCGATCGCGTGCGCACCCGTCAGGATCAGTGCCTGAGGCAGACCCCAGATCCCCCCGGACTGCGCCCACACCCCGGCCGCGATGATCCCCGTAAACGCGGCCTTCCCCGGGGACAGCTCCCGGAAGTAGAAGATGCTGGCGAGGACGAGCGACGCCGCACCCATGCCGGCCTGCCCCCACCCACCGTTCGTGATGAGCTGCGCGTAGGCGTCGGACAGATTCTGGCCGATGGTCCAGATCGATCCGGCCGTCATGTACAGGGTGCCCGCGGTGATTCCGGTCCACTGTGCCTGGTCGCTTGTGAGCCGCTTGCGGAGTCGGGACTTCTTCCCCCCACCACCTCCACCTCCGTTTCCTGGTCCGGCGGGCGCGCCCTTCGGCTCCCGGATCCCGGCGATCAGGATCACGGTGAGCGCGAGGGCGATGCCGCCGGCGCCGACGATGCCGAGGATCTTCCCGCCCTCGATGCCGACCGCGGCGGGTGCGGCCGTGATGATGCTGGTGAACACAGGTCTCTCCTGGTCAGGGGGCTGCGGGTGCCCAGAGGGCGACGGCGAGGATGGCGGTGGCGAGGGGGATGCGGGCGACCCAGGCGTTGCCGGGCCACCAGTGGCGGGTGCGCCGGTCCCAGACGTGGGCGATGAGGATGGTGGCGCCGACGCCGAGGACGATGGCGCCGCCGATGCTGGTCTGCTGGCCGCAGTCGGCGATCGCGTGGGCGAACTGCTGGTAGAGGCCGAGGCCCCAGCCGGCTGCGGCGGCGCTGGCGTTGTAGAGCAGGCGGCGGGTGCCGGGCGCGATGGCTGCCTGCATTCGGACGCCTGGACGGGTGAGGACCTCGGGGACGTGGGGGCGTGGCCAGTAGTCGGGCTGCGGGGTGAACGGGGCGGGCCGCTCCTCCTCGTCGGGCTCCTCGGCGGGGGGCGTCCCCTTCGGCTCCCACCAGTCCTCGACCGGTCCGGCCGCCGGGCCGACGCCGCGCTTTTTGAGGATGGCGCGCATCCGCAGCTCGTCGGCTCCGGGGGTCGTCTCTCCCATCACGCACCCACTCGCAGCGCGCGGAGGTAGCGGTCGACGCTGCTCTGCGGAACGTCCCTTCCGGTGGAGCTCCGGACAATCCGGAGGACCGCTTCCGGGTCCTGGATTCCGGAGTCCCACGCGTTCCGGACCGCTTCCTGCGTGGTCACGCGGCCGGAGCGGATCTCGCTGACCTTGGGATCCGGATCCTCCGGAACGTCTTCCGGAAGTCCGGAAGTCTCCGGATCCGCGGATCCGTTCTCCGCGGCGAGGGCACGCCGCTCGGCTTCGATCATGCTCTGACCGCGCAGGAGCTCCCGCCGGATCGGAATCATCGCGAGCTGCCCGTCGAGGGTGGCGCGGCGCTTCTCGAACCACTGCTGTGTGCGGTCGTCGAGGGGCCGGGCGTGGACGCGCATCGCAATGCCCCAGCCGCCCTTGGCGAGCGCGGACACGGATGCTCCGACGATGCCGATGACGGGCTGGTCGAAGACGTAGCCGTGTGCGAATACGGCGGCCATGGACACGGCGAGGGCCCAGCGGCCGGCGCGGCGGGCGGTCTTGGCCCGGGCGGGGTCGTAGCGGAGCAGCCACTCAACGGCCATGCACATGATCCACGTCATGTCGAAGGCGACGGCGGCCGCGTAGGCGACAACGGCGACAACGGACAGGGCGAGGAGTCCGCCGATCGCGCTGGTGCTCCAGACGAGAGCGACGGTGACGAGGATGCACGCGCCGATGGTGACGCCGATGCGGACGAGCTGGTCCCAGTCGCGGGGCGGTGCGGGGACCTCGATCTTTTCGCGGTCGAGGACGAGTTCTGTTTCGCCGTCGACGGTGTGGGGGACGAGGCGGGTCCGCTCGATGGTCTGGGTGCGGCGGGTCTTCACGGTGCTCCTCCGGGAGCGGTACGGGGACCGGCCCCCACGTGGTGAGCGTGGGGGCCGAGTAGCGGTCAGCTGGACTTGATCTGTTGGCGAACGCGTCGGTTGCGGGCCAGGGCGCAGGCACGGCACTGTCTGGACGTAGTGCCGTTGGGGTTGGTCCGCAGACGGGTGTTCTTCTCCGTGAACTCGTGTCCGTGCTTGCAATGGGTCTGGCCGTCGTAGCCGCTGGCCCGTCCCCGAGCTCGTGCGGCGTTCTCGGCGGCCGTGACGGGCTCCAGGTGGGCTGGGTTCACGCAGCGCCGGTGCCTGCAGCCTGGCCCCCCGGGGCAGGCAAGATCAGCGTTGTGGCATGTGTGGTCGAGGTGCATCCCGGCAGGGACGGGAGCAACGGCGTGCGCATAGGCAGCTCGATGGGGAAGGACGGTCTCCTTCGGTCCGGTCCTGATCGCTCTGCCGTAGCCTTCAGCGTCCAGCGAGCCGGTATACAGCCAGCACCCGTCAGCAGTTGCTTCGCATGCGGCCAGCACCCTGGCGCCAGGGCTGGCTGACTTCAGTTGTCGTGGCTCCGACCATGAACGGGCTACGGAGCGCGTCTTCCTCAGGCTCGATCGGTAGCAGTTCTCGCAGCGCTGCTTGCGGACCTTGCCTTTGATCTGCTGACTACACGTGGCGCACAGGCGCCTACGTGACTCGGTGCGCATCATGGCGAGGTGTCCCATCACCAGATCACCGCCCCGAGCGCCGCGGCGACGGCGAGGATGCAGAGGAGTAGCGCGGCGCCACAGCCGAGTTGGGGCTGGTTGTCGAAGCTGGCCCGGTCCTGGAGCTCGCGTTGTGAGCGGCCGCGGCCGTCGCGCTGGGGACGGCGCCATTCGCCGCCGAAGGTGTCCGGCATCAGTCGTCCTCCTCGGTGCTCGCGTCGAGCCGGGCCTGGAGGAGTTCGGCGTCGGCGTCGGTGACGAGGCCGTCCTCGATGCGCTGGTACACGCGGTCGCTGGCTTCGTTCATGCGCTGCTCGAAGGTGCTCATCGCGTACCTCCGCCGGGGAGGATGCCTTGCCGGATCTCGGTGCCGCCGGCGGCCTGCTTGGTGCGGGCGGCTGTTTGGGCGGCGGCCCGGTCTTGGGCGGCGCGGGCGAGGAGTTGCGCGGCGGTGGCGTGCAGGTCGTCGGCGACGGGGGTGGGCTGCTGGCTCATGCGGCACCACCCGGTCGGGGCAGGGCGCGGCACTTCTCCGCGTGGGCCTGAGCCCACTGGGATGCCTGCGAGGTGACGAACCGCTCCATTCGTGCCCCGGTGCAGCATGGGTCGAAGTGGAACGTGTGGCTCTCGTCCGGGCATCCGTTGCAGTTGCCGGTGATCTCGTCGGGCTTCTCGACCAGTTCGACGGTGGCGCCACCGACGGTGAGGTAGCGGGCGATGACGCCCGGCTCCCAAGGCTGCTGCTCGCTCATGCGCCGGCCCCCTGCTTCGGGAAGGGGTGCTTGGCGAGGTGCTTGGCGAGGGCGCGGCCGGCGCCGCACTGTCCGGGGTGGCGGAGGCTCGCGCACAGTTGGCAGTCGCGGGGGTCGTGCTTCGGGTGTTGCGGGTCGATACGATCGGGCACGGTCATCTCCTGTTACAGCAGGTGGATGGCTGGCCCGGACGGGAGTTCGCACCTCCCGTCCGGGCCGTTCTCGTTGTCGCAGTGCCAGACTGGCAGAACCTCTTTACAACGTCAAGAGGTTCGGGGAGGATGTTGCCGTGCCCAAAAGCCCTGAACCAGAGGGGAGCCCGCGCTTGATGACCGTCTCGGAGATCGCGTTGGAGCACGGGGTCAGCCGGCAGTCGGTGCACTCGTACCGGACGCGCGGCAGCTTCCCGCAGCCCGTCGAGGGCGAGGGCAGCACACGGCCCCGGTTCCGTGCGGATGAGGTGGCCGCGTGGTTCGCGGAGAATCCGCCGCGTCCGGGCAAGCGGACAGACCTCTCGACCCGAACTGAAGGAGCGCCGATGGCGACAACGGAACAGCCACCATCCGACACCCCAGAGGCTGAGTGGAGTAAGGCTGATCGG
>NZ_JBEXCW010000122.1:0-18595 GCF_040605435.1 Streptomyces sp. NPDC005574 | reverse complement strand
GCGTCGGGCATGGTCTGCGTGCGGGTGCCGCACGAGGACAAGCCCGGCAAGCGCGTGCAGCGGGTTTTCAACACCGTCGCGACCAGCGGCGCGATTCTGGACCTGGCCGACCACCTCATCTGCCAGGGCGTCACCCGGGTGGTGATGGAGGCGACGTCGACCTATTGGAAGCCGTTCTTCTTTCTGCTCGAATCGCGTGGTCTGCAGTGCTGG
Organism: Streptomyces sp. NPDC005574; assembly: GCF_040605435.1. NCBI lineage: Bacteria > Bacillati > Actinomycetota > Actinomycetes > Kitasatosporales > Streptomycetaceae > Streptomyces > Streptomyces sp. NPDC005574. The sequence continues at coordinate 18,382 of NZ_JBEXCW010000122.1, read as the reverse complement.
CTGGTCAACGCCCGTGACGTCAAGAACGTCCCGGGCCGGCCCAAGACCGACCGCCTGGACGCGGTCTGGCTGGCCAAGCTCACCGAACGCGGCATGCTCCGGGCCTCGTTCGTGCCCCCGAAGCCGGTCCGTGAACTGCGCGATCTGACCCGGGCCCGGGCGGTCATGACCCATGAGCGCACCCGCCACAAGCAGCGCACCGAGAAACTCCTCGAGGACGCCCAGATCAAGCTGTCCACCGTGATCGCCGACATCTTCGGCGTCTCCGGACGCGCGATGCTGGAGGCACTGATCGCGGGCGAACGCAGCCCGAAGGCCCTGGCGGGTCTGGCCCACGGCACCATCAAGGCCAGCCACCACACCCTGGCCGAGGCCCTGACCGGCCGGTTCGAAGAACACCACGCCTTCATGTGCCGGATGCTGCTGGACACCGTCGACTACCTCACCGTGCAGATCGACAAGCTCACCGCCCGCATCACCGTGCGCCTGGCCGAGCTGTCCACCACCGAGGACGACGAGGGCCCCGGACAGGGCACCCTGATGCCGATCACCGACACCGAGCGCCTCGACGAGATCCCCGGCGTCGGCCCCAGCACCGCGCAGGTCATCCTCGCCGAGACCGGCCTGGACATGTCGGTGTTCCCCACCGCCGGCCATCTCGTGTCCTGGGCGAAACTCTCCCCACGCACCCTCCAGTCCGGAAACAAGAACACCTCCGGCCCCACCGGCAAGGGCAACCCCTGGCTCCGTGGCGCCCTGGGCGAAGCGGCGATTTCCGCCGCACGGACCGACACCTTCCTCGGCGCCCGCTACCGCCGCATCGTCAAACGCCGCGGCCACATGAAGGCCCTGGTCGCCGTCGCCCGCTCGATCCTCGTGTCCGTCTGGCACCTCATGAACGACCCGACCGCCCGCTACCGCGACCTCGGCGCCGACTTCCACACCCACAACCTCGACCCGGGCCGCAAGAGCCGCGACCTCGTACGCCAGCTCAAGGCCCTCGGCCACGACGTCACCCTCACCCCGGCAGCCGCCTGACAGCACTCGAGACCCTCAGCACACGCCACCGGGGGACTACTTCGCCATGCCCACCTGACCGTTGAGTTTTCCGGTCAGAGGACCTGGGCACTGAACTGTTTCCTCTCGTCCGACATCCGGCATGAAAGCCCCCACTGCGCCGGCGACTTCGCAGAGCGTCTTCGGCAGAACTATGGGCACCTGAGGCGGACTCCGCCTGCCGCTTGCTGCGGCTGCCATCGATCCGCAACGAGTTCTCCGACATCGCCGACCGGGCGATCAAGGACCAGATGACCTACCGAGGCTTCGAGGGGCCGACCGCGGTGCCCAGCGTTACGCGGCCGCCGTCGACGCCCCTGCCCCACGTCTCGGAGGCGGGTGGGAGCAGACCTTAACCAACGCTCAGGCGTCCGACTTCATAGAGCGCAATCGGTCTGCGATGTCATACACGGTCAGGCGCAGCGCACGGATGTCCTCGACCAGGTCACGCCACGGTTCGTACGCGGCGGTGTCCACGCTCTCCCCGGATGCCCGGAGGTAGGCGACGGCGACACCGTAGGCGAAGAATTCGTTGCGGGCCGGCAGCGGCCGCAGCAGCACGATCTGCTCCATGAGCGCGGCCGCCCGCCAGTAGGCGTCGGGGGAGCCCTCCGCGAGCTGCGGGGTGTTGACCCGGTGTCGCGCCACGGCGGCAATGAGTGCGGAGTAGTCCAGGACGCCCAGCTCCTTGCCGAGCAGTTCCTCCTGCCGGTCCAGGAGCCAGCGGATGTCGATGTGCAGGTCCAAGGTCAGGCCGCCCGGTGAGCGGTACGCGCGGACTGCGGCAGTCCGCCGAAGTCACGGTCGAACGCCTCGGCCATACCCGGCTGCGACACGGCCTCACGGAACGCGTCCGTCGCCACGCCCAGCTTGAGCTGGTTCTCCTGCTCCACGGCCAGCTCGGCGAGCAGGGCCCGCACGCTCGTGTTGCGGGCGGCAGCAATCGCGGCGAACCGGTCCCGAGTCTCGGTGTCGATCTTCACGGTGGTATCAGCCATACCCCGAGTATGCACCCGCGACTACCTCCGTGAATACCTCTCTGCGTTGCCTGATGCCTGATGCCTGATGCCTGCGGGGACGTACAGGTGGTGTCGCGATCCCCTGCCACCTACCGAAGGGGCGTCATCCGACTGAGGTCCCCCATTGCGCACGAGTTCCAAAAACGGTGCCATGCTCACCGCGCGGCCATTGCCGGAAGGCGTCCCGCACGGCCGGCCACAGCGCCCGCGCCGCTTTCTCGGCGCACTGCCGGAGAAGAGCGTGAGCGACCCTGGTTGATCTCGTGGACGGGGTCAGGGTGCGCCTTTTCGACTCCCGAGGCCGACGTCATGGCCCATCCCTTGTTCTTTCCCGCAAGCCAGCGGCTGGACCACGGAGACTTCGGATCAGATCGTCAGCAGGCACCGCTCGTCATGCGACTACGCAGCGACTGAAGCGACCGAGCCGGGAAGTCCAGGTAGAACGTGCTGGCGTAGCGGGTTCATGGTGCTTCAGTCGCTTGGGTCGCTGGGCTTCGCAGAGCCAGCGACTGAAGCACAGCGACCAGGGGAGTGGTCGGTAGCTATGAGTCTCGAACACAAAGATGCAGGTCAAACTGCTCGAGGCTAGGTTGCAGCGACTGAAGCGACTTAACGTGGGGGTATATGAGCCCGTTCTTGTGTGCGCGTGTGCGTTACATATAGGAAGCTTCAGTCGCTTCAGTCGCTGTTTCGGGCTGCACGAGTGGCCTGACCTGCAGTTTCCTCTGGCCTGCCGATACAGCGACTCAACCCGCGTGCGTCGCTACTCCACCCACTGGGTCGCTTCCGAGGTCTACGGACTCTGCCACCGACACGACAGCGGTCCTTGTTTGCCTATGCTCCACGACCTCCCCGTCCCCGTTCGCTAGGCTGTGTCCGTCGTTTAGTCGCTTCGGTCGCTGATGGGGGATGGAAATGCCTGCTGAGCTGCGCATTTCTAGCAGCGACCCAGAGCCCTCCGTCTCTGAGAGTTCAGTCGCTGCCTCGTTGGCCACCGCCCGATGGTGTGCCCGCCGCGGCTGGCCGGTGCACCCACTGGCGGCCGGCCGCAAGACTCCAGTCGCCAACTGCCCCGACTGCCGCCACAATCCACACGCGCCCACCGACTGCTCGTGCCTCCCCGCAGGCCGAACCTGCCACGGCTTCCACGCCGCCACGCTCGACCAGCGACACATCACACAATGGTGGGGCCAGCACCCCGAGTACGGCGTCGGTATCGCCTGCGGGCCAGCCGGCCTGGTCGTCATCGACATCGACGCCCACTCCACCCAGCCCCCCACACGAGACCGGATCCTTCCCGGCATCCCGATCGGCGACCACGTCGACCTCACCGGCCTGGCAAACGGCTTCCACACCCTCGCGGTTCTGGCCGCCCTCCGCGGCCAACGCAGCCCTGCAGAAGACAACACAACGCTCAGAGTCCGAACCCCCTCAGGCGGCCTGCACGTCTGGTACCGCGCAGCCGACAACCGCCGCTGGCGCTGCTCCTCCGGCTCCAGCCAGGGCGCCGCCCTGGCCTGGCAGGTCGACGTCCGCGCCCACGGCGGCTACATCATCGCCCCCGGCACCACCACCCGCGACGGCACCTACACACCAGTTGACGAGGTCCGCGAACCAGCCGCACTGCCGACCTGGCTCGCCCAGGAACTCGAGCGCACCGGCCACCTCCCTGGCCCGAGCATCCCCGCCCCCCGATCGGTGCCGCCCCGCGCCCAGCAGGCCGTCCTCGCCGCCGGCGGCGGCCGCGACCGCACCCCCAACATGCTGGCCTCGGTTCTCGCCCCAGTACAAGCATGCGGTCAGGTCACAGAGGGAGCAGGCTTCTCCGACGCCCTCAACCGTGCCGCGTACACCCTCGGAGGCCTCATCGCGGCCGGCCGCCTCACCGAAGAAGAAGCCGAACTCGCCCTCACCCAAGCCGCAGCCGCCGCCCGCCCAGGCCAAGACCGGCGCGCCGCACAGATCATCCGCAGTGGCCTGACTGCTGGCCGTCAACACCCCCTCCACATGCGAAGGGGCCCCCGATGACCTCCCACGGCAACGAGACCGAAGCCCTCTTCGACTTCAACCCCGAAGCCGTCGCCGCCCAGATCCGCGACCAGGCCGGCCCGACCGTAGCCCCCGCCGTTGCACTGCCTGCACAAACCACGGCAGCACGCGCGACCGCCGGAGAAGCAACCCCCGCCGGGCTCCTGCCCGACACCCTCACCGACCGAGGCAACGCCAAACTGTTCGTCAAGCTCTACTCCAACGACTACCGGCACGTCCCCGGCATGGGCTGGTACCGCTGGGACACCACCCGCTGGCAAATCGACGAAGACGACACCGTGCTCTGGGCCGCCGGCGACCTCGCCGAAGCCATCGCCACCCACGACCCCCGAGGCCTGTTCACCACACAGGCCCTGCAATCCCACCGCCGTCGCGCCCTGTCCACCACCGGCATCAACGCCATGCTCACCCAGGCCAAATCCGCCCCCGGCATGGTCCTCAACGCAGCCCTCCTGGACGCCGACCCCTACGCCCTGTGCACCCCCGACGGCATCGTCGACCTGCGCACCGGCCTCCTCAAGACCCCCGACCCCAACAAAGACTTCCACTCACGCTCCACCACCGTCGGCCCCAGGCCCGTTCCCACCCCGCGCTGGGAACGCTTCCTGACCGACACCTTCGGCGCAGACACCGAAGACCAGCAGATGATCGGCTACCTGCAACTGCTGCTGGGCTACTCCGTCACCGGTGACGTCGGCGGCCAGGTCCTGCCCTTCCTCTTCGGTTCCGGCAAGAACGGCAAGTCCGTCCTCCTCGACGTCCTCATGAAACTCCTCGGCGACTACGCGGACGCCGCCCCACCGGGCTTCCTCATGGCCCGCCCCTACGAAGGCCACCCGACCGACCTGGCAGAACTCCACGGACGACGCGTCATCGTCTGCTCCGAAGTCAAACCCGGAGACAAATTCGACGAAGGCCGCGTCAAACTCCTCACCGGCGGCGACCGCATCAAAGCCCGCCGCATGCGCCAGGACTTCTTCGGCTTCAACCCCACCCACAAACTGTGGCTGCTCGGCAACCACCGCCCCGAAGTCGGCACCGGCGGCTTCGCCTTCTGGCGCCGCATGCGGCTCATCCCCTTCGAACGCGTCGTCCCCGACCACCGCAAGATCGACAACCTTGCCGACATCCTCGTCACCGAGGAAGGCCCCGGCATCCTCACCTGGCTCGTCGACGGAGCACGCCGCTACCTCGCCGGAGACAAAGACCTCACCGGCCCCCAACGCGTCCGCATCGCCACCAGCGCCTACGCCGAAACCGAAGACCACACAGGCCGCTTCTACGAGGAATGCTGCACCATCGCCCCCGACCTACGCGCCGAGCAGACGGCGCTCTACTCCGCATACAAGACCTGGTGCCAGAATGAGGGAGCACCAGCCATGTCCTCACGAGCATTCGCCGCCCGCACCCGCGAACTCGTAGGCCTGGCAACGCCCAAAGAAATGATCCTGTCCAACCAGCGCAAGCACTACCCAGGCATCGGACTGCTCACCGACCAGGAGAGAGATCACTCATGAGCTCCCTGATCACAGAGGACGAGATCAGCCACGAAGCCGAACTGGTGTGGCTGGAAGACATCCACGACCTCCACTACGTCCGCCAAAGCATCGACCGGCTACCCACCCGCAAGGGCAAGCCGGCCTACCACCGCGACGGCCGAATGGTGGGCTACGCGATCCTCGGCCCCACAGCCAAACCCTCCCGCGCCTCAGGAACCTTCCGCCGCCGCGTCTTCTGGCTCCTGCCCCACGACCGCGACACCGAGCCTGCCGGGCTCTACGCGAAGAGCGCACCCGCGGAAGCCGTAGATCCCCGCACCCTCGAAGCCCGCGTGAAGGGCTACAAGACTGAGCGCTCCGAGGGCGGCCCGCCGTCAACTGCCATGCAGGAGCTCGGCATAACCCTCCCTCTGTAACCGCGAAAACATGTACCGGGCCCGGCCTTCTTCGCTGCCGGACGGCGTGAGGCCCCCGGACGGATGTCTCCCTCCTTGCTGCACGAGCGAGGACAGAACACGGCGCGAAACGCCCCCGCCCAGCCGCACGATCGACTACCCCGTCCTGGGATGACCCCGTCGTGGTAATCGGAGGCGGCCCCGGTGCGATGCCTTCCGTCGTATGCGCGCACCCGCCTCGGGCCTATGCGGACCGTTTGATCCCCAGGCGGTGCATGGTCCGGGCGTCGAGCCGGTCGGCGGCGTCGGCGAGTTGGCGGGCGTGAGCCGCCAGCCCGTTCCAGTCGTGTATCTGGGCCGTCTGGATGCAGGCGGCCAGGTGAGCCTGCAGCGCGGTCTCCGCGTCAGTGTGAGGTTCAGGATTTGGTGCGTGCTGGTCCGCGTCGGCCGTGGGCGCTGTGCCGGGGGAGTCCTGGCGTGCGGTGCGCCGCTGCTCAGCGGCGCGGATGGCTTCCCGAAACCGCTCGACCTCGCGCAGTTTCGCGGCGCGTGAGGCCTTACCGCCCTGGACGGTCGGCTTGCGCGCGCTCTTGGACTTCTTGTCCTTTGGCCCACCGTGGTCCCCGCTGGTGAGCTGTACGCGCTTGGAGGATCCGTCCCGCCGCTGCCGTCCGCCCCTGGTCATGCTTCCACGCTACCCGGAGCGTGCCCGGGCCGGGCATGGCTGCGCCTGAGGTGGTCATGGAATCCGTTCACGAGGGGGAGACGAGGCACCGGCCCGATCGACGCGGCCCGCGCTCAGCGCCGCCGCGAGGCCGCGGTCACGGAGACCGCCGCTCACCCGGCCCCACCGCCGTCGGACGAGACGAGGTACAGCAGCTTGCCGGGTACCTCCTGCTCGACTACGACGACCGCTACCACATCCGCGAAGTCGGCCTCTACCTCGCCCGCCAAGGCGCCCTGATCCGCTGGACGGTCCCGGAGGTTCTCACCATGCTCGGCGCCCACCTTCCGCTCCCTCAATTGCGTGGGGCACTACGCGGGCACCTGCAGGGCAGCCACCCCGCCTAGCGGTCACGAGTGCTTTGCTACGCCATCGAGTGGCACTATGCCCAGACTTCGACGGGCACCATGACCTTGCAGAAGGGCAGTTGCGGCCCGGTGGTGTCACCCAGAAATCGGGGTGCCGTCCTCTACGGATTCGCTGGGGGCTTTTGGGGGAAAGGTTCGAGGGTGTTCCTTGCCATCGAAGGTGGGGAGCCTGTGGGGACTGCTGGGGGGCTGTACCGGCCGTGGTTGCGTCTGGTGGCCATGGCGGTGGCCAGCGCGGGGATCGGTCTCCTTGCTGCGCTGTGGGGATCTGAGGCGTGGGCGGGTGTGCTGGGGGCTGCGGTCGCGGCCGTGGTGAGCGTCGTTGCCGTTGGCATCCAGACGGAGAGGCAGAGGCAGGCTGAAGCGGTCCGCCGTCGGCCCCGCGCTTTGGAGATCCCCTCGCCGGCAGGCCGTTTTCCGTTGGTACGGGATCTACATGATCCGGTCGCGGTGGGAGTACACCCGGCCGAGACCATTGAGCAGGATGGCGCGGTTGACCGGGTCCCGGCCTACATCACGCGCGACATGGAGCCCCACCTGCACGCCGCCCTGCGGCGCGGCGGCTTCGTTCTGCTGGTTGGCGAATCCACCGCGGGTAAGACTCGAGCCGCCTCGAGGCAATTCGGCTCCTGCATCCTGATTACTACTTCGTGGCTCCTTCCACGCGTGAGGCCGTGGAAGTGCTGCTGGACGACTGGGAAGCAGCCGACCGTCTCGTGGTGTGGCTGGATGACCTGGAACGTTTCCTGGGGTCGGGCGGACTGACCATCTCTACGCTCCACCGCCTGCTTCTCCAGGGCCAGCGGGTGCTGATCCTGGCCACCATGCGCAGTCACGAGTACGACCGCTACCGGGATCGCGCGGAGACAGAGGCATCTGGGGCTGCCCAAGAGGTCTGGCGCCAAGGCCGAGCCGTACTGAGACAAGCCCAAGTTCTAAAGCGGCCGACCAGGCCCGCGCCACCATAAACTGCTGCGCCGACCATGAGGACGCCGGCGCATCACACCCGGCGCGCGAGGACGATCAGCGGGTGCACCACCCCCAGCGGAATCCTCACCACGGACGAGAAGCCGGCCGCTGAGCGCTGGCGGTTGAGGAGGTTGGGAAGCGCAGACCGTATCTCGACCGGCGAGAAGGCAAGTTGGCGAACGCATTCCGCATGTTGACGTGTCCGGACGAGATTATGGCGGTCCTTGTGCACCGCACACCGCATGGCGGCCTCGCATCTACGGCGGAGGCTGACGGGACAATGCGAATACCACCGGGAGTTCCTCGCCGCGCGCTCGGGCAGTGGGTGAAGGTTGGTGGCCCGAAGGGCAGTTGTCGCAACACGTCGGCTCGTCATCGCCTCACGCGGAGGATCACGCTGCACCTATGGCTAAACGTGCCAAGGGTCATGTCCGGTACCTGACTTACAGCCGGATTACCCCAGTTCTGCGGGCTTGAACAGAGCGTGGAACCCGTCATAGACATGGATCGGCGCGACGACCGCCGACCACGACCACCGCCGCCATGGCCCAGGGGGAAGACGCATGGGCCCGGCGGCCAGAAGGGGCATACACACCTTGTCTGGTTTATCGGGAAGAAAATGTATTCTGTCCAAAATCGCTGTCGCCACGGCGGCTGTCATGCTCGTCGGGGGAGGCGGCATCGCCGCCGCCGACAGCGGCGATAAAACGCCCGTGTGGGAGTATTCTCCGGCCTCCCGCCCTGCGGCAGGCTCAGAGACCCTGACCAGGGCCAACGACCACCGACCTGAGTCCGGGAACAACCTCAAGGCTGCACCGGGCACCAAGGACGCGAACGGGGTGTGGCAGGTCAACCGCACCACCCCCACGCTGTCCAACACCGTGACCGACGGCGACGGCGACACCGCGAACCTGACCTTCGAGGTCTACACCACCGACGCCAGCGGCAACCCGAAGGCGCAAGTTAAGCTCACCGACCCCGACACGGGTAAGCCCGCTGCCTACGGTGTCGTGGTGTCCAACTACGTCACCTCCGGCGGCACCGCGAAGGTCACCCTGTACTACGGCGACCTGAAGGCGAACACCACCTACGCCTTCCGCACCTCCGCCTACGACGGCAGCCTGTACGAGACGGACTGGACGGCGTGGGCGAAGTTCAAAACCCGCGGCCGTGCCGTGGACATCAAGCTCCCGGAACCGAATAAGAGCGCACCGGCGGTGGACCTGAGCAAGTACCAGGAGCCGCAGGTCGGGAACCGCAACCGGCCCGAGGTCACCCGCGCCGCGAAGGCCGCCGGCAAGGGCAGCGAGACATGCACCGACCACGGACAGAAGATCACCTGCATCGAGGTCGGGAAGCCGTCCGACTTGAGCGCCAGGGAGAAGCGGGACATCGCGGACAAGCTCCGTTCGGGCAGTGGCGATCTGGTGCCATGGTGCAATGACACGGGAGTCTCGGCGGGCAAGGACTATCTCAAGCGGGACAGTGCCTGCCTAAAGTGGGCGACGCCGATCGTGTTCAAGTACTCGTTCAAGGCACCGGACGGGAACATCTACAACCCGGCGGACGCGTACTTCGCCTCGGCCATCGAAATCAAGCTCGACCCGGTGTCCCGGAAGTTCACCCAGCGGTTCGCTCTGGTGCCGATGGACCCGTTCATCGTGGAGCACGGCACCATCGGCATGCCGGGACCGATCACCATGACTCCGACGTTCAAGTGCTCCCCGGAGTGCACCACCGCCGCTCCTGTGTGGGATGGCTCCAATACGTGGCAGCCGAAGGGTGACATCCACGCCGCATACGCCACCTTCAACCACGAGTGGACCGGCGGTACCGCCACCAAGATCACCAGCCTTCAGCTGGACTGGACCATCGCTGGAACCGTCAACGACGGCGCCGGGGAGATCGAAAACGACCCGCAGTGGCTGGGCAACTCCCTCCCGGACTTCAACATCCGCTGCGACGTCGTCTCCTCCGCCACCAGCCCCGGCTGCGTGTTCTCGGCCTATAAGCCGACATGGGTAATGAACTTCGCCAAGACGCCGGCCGCAGTCGCGCACGCCTGGCTGATCCAGTCGAAGCTGCCCAACCACCCCGGCTCGAAGGCAGTGGGCAAGCCGATCAGGTACCTGCCTGCGTCCGCGCGGGATTCGAACCTGAACCGGAAGGTCATCTGCCCGGATGACTGGGCCAAGACCTACGGGAATCCCGACACCACCCCGATCGATACAAGCGACACCCTCAGCTGCGATGAGTTCGCCTACGCCGCCTCCTACAACTCGGGCGGTATGCCCGCCTCCCTGGGCGGCATGAACGAGGTCGACACCGGCAACGACTGCGTGCAGACCTACGCCTCCCGCATCGCGACGGGCGACTGGAGGCTGTACGACGACATCCGTACCGGTGCTCCGACGTGGAAGGAAGTCTGCGGACGCTCGGCGATGTCCAATTACCAGAACACCCAGTCGATGCAGCCGTTCTCCGGAACGTTCTCCTCGGCATCGAAGTACCGTCTGCTGGACAAGGACGAGTACTGGGTGAGCTTCCCTGAGTTCGCCCACTGCGACACGTCCAAGGTGACGGTGTCGTGCACCGTTCCGAAGCCGTGACCGGCTGGTAGGACACAACGCAGACTGGGGCGGGAGGGCCGCACCCTCCCGCCCCAGTCGCACCCCTAAAACCAGGAGAAGACATTGAACGATGGCATCACGTGGCTGGCCGACGCCTGGCGCGGAGACGCCCCCATCCTGTTCGTCACCTTCGCGCGTGGCATCAGCCCGCGCGACCTCGTAGTCCGGCTTGGCGCCCGGCCCGGAGAAGTGCTCGCCCCGATCACCTTCGCTGAAGCCGAGCGGCTGACGTTCAACGACAGCGAATCAGCTCGCGTAGCCCGCTTTGGTGAATGCGCGGGCTGGTCATATGCGGTGGAGCAGGGCTGGCCGTCCAAGGCTTGGTGGGCTCACGCCGATGTCTCCGCAGGCGAGGTCGAAGTCTTGCACCTGACCCCGAAGCCGGACGACCCGCCCAGGGAGTGCTGGTATTACCGCGACGGACAAACGGTTGGTCGATTCGACATCGGCGACACCCCAGACGGGGGGTTGACGTTCCTGCTCCCGGCGTTCGAAGAAGCCGGACTCCTCGATGACGACGAGAGCGAGGAGTTCGACTCGTTGCGTGCGACCCTGACCGCCTTGCAGCAGCACTTCGGGCTGTCACTGCCGCGCCAGGAAATCCTGAATGACCGGCTGCCCGCAGCGGTGACGGCGGCCGTGCCGCCAGAAAACCTGGGGGACTAACGAGCAGGCCAAACACTGGATGACGCGCACGCACCGGCCGGTGCGGCTACCGCTGCGCGCCGGGTGCGGAGTGCAGCGCGTGAGCCGGCATCAGGCGCTCATCGCGCATCGCCTCCAGGGTGTCGGCGGTGTCCGCGTGGTCGGGGTCCGGGATGACGCAAGCCATCTCAAGATCATCGCAACCGGCCGGGCCGCCCCTCGCTGTTCAGTACGTTTCAAGGGCTGGAGGAAGGTTCGCAGTCGTGTGCGCTTCCGCGATATTGAACACGCCGGCGCAGGCAGGGCACTCTGCACAGCCAAAGACGTATCTGATCCCCTCGGCGAGCCGCTGCTGCCCGTCCCGGCCGGCTGTGGCGTGCATCCATAGGCCCGGGTCGCGAAGTTCCTCGGCCGGGGCGGGCCGCAGCGTCCGCCGCTCCATGTCGCCCCGATCCCAGTCTCGAATGGCCGCGTAGCAGCCGTAGACGCCAACCGCGATGGTCACCCAGCCGGGGGCGTCTGCACACCGATCTAACCCCGGACTTCCGCTGCGCGATCGTGGTGAACGAGGGCGTCTTCGCGTCGAGCTTCGCTGTGGTGTCGATCTCCTGGAAGTCCAGTAGGTTCACCAAGCCGTAGAAGACGCCTTTGGATACCAGGACCGCGGCGACGAAGCTGACCGACAGAGCCCGACCGACCCTCCACAGTCGCAGTTCTCGATCATCCGCAGTTGATCGCGTTCGCCGGTTCAGTGAGCGTTTTCAGAGTGGCCACCGATGGAGTGATGGAGTCGGTGTGCGCAACGCACGAGGCACCCGTGCCGTTGAGGGAGGTGTTCGACGTCTCAACTCATCAGCGCAGGTGCCTCGTTGGTCTCCTATCCTGCCGCACTCGACCTGCCCCATGCGCTGGTCGAGTGGGTCACCATGCTCATCGTCACCCGTGAGGGTGACCGCCGCTGCAAGCTCCCGCCGCATCAACGCGCGCTCGTCGCTCTGGTGTACCTGCGCAAGCACGACACTCTGGCCCAGCTCGCCGCCGGCTTCGGCATCTCGGTCGGTACGGCCCACGCCTACACCACGGCGGTGATCGACCTCCTGGCCGCCCGGGCGCCCGGCCTGCTCAAGGTCCTTCGCGAGAACGAGCCGGAGTACGTACTGCTCGACGGGACGCTCGCCGAGTGCGACCGCGTGGGCGACGGCCGGGCCGACTACTCGCACAAGCACCGTCGCCACGGTGTGAACGTGCAGGTCGTGACAGACCCGACCGGACAGGTGCTGTGGATCTCGCCCGCTTTGCCGGGCCGGTGCCACGACCTGACCGCGGCCCGCACCCACCGGATCATCCGGATCTGCGAACGCCAAGGCGTCCCCGTCCTCGCCGACCGCGCCTACCAGGGCGCCGGCCCCTGGGTCACCACCGGGCGCAGACGACCGCCCGGCGGCCAGCTGGCCCCGACACAGCGCACAATCAACCGGGCACTGGCCGCATCCCGGGCACCAGTCGAACGCGGCATGGCACTGCTGAAGTCCTGGCGAATCTTCCGAAGGTCCCGGATCAGCCCCAACCGCATGACGTCAGTCGCCAAAGCCGTCCTCACCCTGGAGAGGCAACGCTGAAAACGCTCACTCATCGAGGAGGCCCTCGACGCCGGCGTCCACGTCGTCACCGAGAAACCCGTCTGCCTGGACGCCGCACGCACCCGCAAGCTCGCCGCGCGGGCGCGGGACGCCGGTCTGCTGCTGGAGGTCGGGGCGATGCGCGCGCACGACCCGGCGCTCCACGCGGCCCTCGCCCACGTGCCCGAACCCGCTGGAGGCTGGCTGGTCAAAGCCGACGGCGTCGACGAGGCCGCGCGCCGCCGCCTGCTCCCGCCCGGGTTCACGCCGTACACGTTCGCCGACGATCCACCCCAGGCCGTCCCCGAGCACCTCGCCCCGCACCAGGTGACCGCGCTGCAGATCCTGCTGTGGCAGGGCTACCACCTGCTGACCGCACTCGTGCTCGCCGTCCCCGGCACCACCGCCACCGCGTGCACCCTCGACCCGAGCCGGCAGTCCGTCCACGCGCTCCTGCACGGGCCCACAGGCCAGCCGTTCACCCTGATCATCGGCGCGACACCAGCCGGGGTCTTCCACGAACAAATCCACCTCGCCGACAAGGCAGCGGCCGCCACCATCGACTTCGCCCGCCCCTACGAGCCGGCCGCCACCACCCAGCTCACCACCGCCGACGGCATCCAGAGCGGCTTCGGCGACCCGTTCGCCGCCATGTGGGCGTCCGTCAACGCACGCCTGGCAAGACAGCACCCCGCCGACCTGCCGACCAGCGCCGACCTCGCGGTGCGCGTCGAGGACCTCGCCCTCTCACTGGCCGGCCTCGCCCGCCCGGGAACCCGCACGCGGAAGGAAGACTGATCGTGGCCAACGACGCCCCCGTACTCGTCCTGGACGGCCCGCCCGGAGCAGGCAAAACCTCCCTACTCGCCCGCATGGTGTGCGCCCTGGGCGACGACGCGATGTGGCTCACCGAGCCCAACCCCCGCCTCGCCAGCGGACTTGCCGCCCCCATCCACCCCAGCCCGGCCGGACACACCCTCTGGTACCTGCGGCACGAACTCGACAAGGCCCGCGCCATGCGCCGCCTGGTCACCGACGAGGCAACCCGGCTGCTCATCGCCGACCGCAACCACCTCGGAGCCCTGGCCTACTGCTACGCCACCCACGCCGAGGACTCCCTGCCCTACACCGTCGCGCGTGACTTCTACACCCGCCGCATCGCTCCCGAACTCCCAGAGACCGTCCACACCGCGATCCTCCTGGTCAGCCCCGACCAGAGCCTGAACCGCCGCGGGAAGGTGGCCGAACTGCCGCGCTGGAAGCAGTGGTTCGACGAAGGACTCCTGGAACGGCTCCACACCTTCTACACGGACATCGCCCCCACGCTGTGCCCGATCCCACCGACACTCATCAACACCGACGACGCCACCCCGGAAGCGGTCCTCGCCCAGGTCGCCGGCGTACTCGCGGACGCAGGCCTCGACCAGACCGCACGACGCCTCACCACGGCGACCTCCCCCACCCCGCGGCCCCCACTGGACGAGCAGTTCACCCACGCCTACACCCGGCTCGGCGGGCTGGAGGCACTGGGCCACCCCTTCACCCCGACGATCGACCACCGCGGCGACACCGTCCAGCTCTGCCAGCTCGGCGCCCTCCACCGCGACCCAGCCGGACGCACCCGGCTGTGGGAGCCGCTCGCCGCCCCCTCCAGGAGGGCCGCCTGATGAGCCGCGCAAAACCCTGCGTCATCGGCATCAACCTCGGTCACGACGGCGGCGCCGCCCTGATCACCGGCACCGTGATGGTCGCGATCAGCGAGGAACGCCTCAACCGCACCCGCTACGGCCCCGGCTGGGAAGCCTCGCTGATGTACTGCCTGCGCGCGGCCAGCCTGACCCTTGCCGACGTCGACCTGGTCGCCGTCAGCGACATCGGCCGCATCCTGCCCACCCGGACCGAGACCGGTCTCACTCACCTCGGCATCGACCGCGAGCGGATCCTCCCGGTCGACCACCACGTCAGCCACGCCTACACCGCCTACTGCCTCAGCCCGTACGAGGAGGCGACCGTGCTGGTCGTCGACGGGGCCGGCAACAACAACGACACCGAGACCTACTACGCCGCCACCCCCGACGGCCTTGAGCGCCTGGGCTCCACCCCGCCCACCCGGCCCCGGGCGGGCGGGATCGGCGCGACCTACGAGGCGTTCACCAACCATCTCGGCTGGCATGAGCGGGAGGCCGGCAAGACCATGGCCCTCGCGGCGTACGGCGACGCAAGCCGCTACCTCGCCCCACTGTTCGACGTCGTCGACACCCACGTTCACGGAAGGCTCACCCGCACCCACGCACCCGGTGTCGCCGACCTCGCGAGGCGGACCGGGTTCGACTTCGGCCCGTCCAACACCCGCGGCGAACACAGCCTCGCCGCCGACGCCGCCGCCTACGTCCAGGACCAGACCGAGCGCGCCCTGTGCGCGCTCGCCACCCAGACGATCGCCGCCACCGGCCTGCCCAACCTGTGTGTCGCCGGCGGCGTCGCCCTCAACTGCGTTGCCGCCGACAAGGTCCGCCGCCTGGACGCGGTCACCGGCTACTTCGCCCCGCCCGCCGCCTCCGACCGAGGCCAGGCCCTCGGCTGCGCCCTCTACGCCTTCCACCGGCTCACCGGCGACCTCCCCAGACGCCCCCTGACCACCGACTACTTCGGCCGCGACTACACCAGGAAGGAGATCGAACAGGCCCTGCGCCGCGACCCCCGCTCCGGCCTAGTCGAACGCCACCGCGCCCCGTTCACCTGGCGCCGCGAAAGCGACATCGCCCGCACTGCCGCCCAGATGATCGCCGACGGAAAGATCATCGGATGGTTCCAGGGCGGCAGCGAGCTCGGCCCCCGCGCGCTGGGAGCCCGCAGCATCCTCGCCGACCCCCGAACCCGCGACAGCGCCGACACCCTCAACCAGCGGATCAAGCATCGCGAAGCGTTCCGGCCATTCGCGCCGGCCATCCTCGCCGACCACGCCAGCACCTGGTTCGACCTGGACGTGCCCAGCCCGTTCATGCTGCTCGCCCCACCCGTCCGCCCCGACCACACAGAAAAAATCGCCGGCGTCGTGCACGTCGACGGCACCGCCCGCGTCCAGACCGTCGACTCCAACGCCGCGCCCGCGTACGGCGCACTGATCAGGCACTTCCACGAGCTCACCGGAGTGCCCGTCATTCTGAACACGTCCTTCAACGACCGCGAACCCATCGTCGAGACCCCCGCCCACGCAGTCGCCACGCTCCAGGCATGCGATCTGGACGCGGCGTGCATTGGCGAATACCTCGTCGAGCGATCCTGACCCCGTTCGAGGGCTGCGACACTGGAGGACATGACGACCTCCACTCCACCGCTGAGGCAAGCCGCCCGCGCCGTCGTCCTTGACGCCGACGACCGCGTCCTGCTGCTGGGCTACGACGAAAACGGGGGCTTTTGGGCGACGCCCGGCGGCTCGCTGGAGGACCAAGAGGACCACACCCAGGCAGTGCTCCGCGAACTGGGGGAGGAACTCGGCGCCGACGAGAAGGCAGTCGAGCTCGGACCCCAGCTCGCGGTCCGCAGCAAGGACCATCTCGTGGGGGGCCATGAGGTCCGGCAGGAGGAGAAGTACTTCCTGGCCCGGGTCGCCGCGGCCGAAGTCGATCCGGCCCGCGCCACTCAGCCCGACAACATCCGCGAACTCCGCTGGTGGACCCTTCCCGAGCTTCGGGATACCCGGGAGAAGGTCTACCCCGCAGACCTCGCGAATCTCGTTGCCGCCGTCGTCGAGGGGCGTATCCCCGCGCGGCCCATCATCCTGGCCTGACGGACGAGCATCCCGCGGCATGCGGGCGGGACGGTGGACGTGGGATAATGCACGGGCACAGTCGTAGGGTTACTAGGCTCCTCAGCAGGCGGGTCGACACTGAAGTCCTAGGCCACCTAAGGGTTGCCCCGTAACTGCGGTGGCGAACAGCCGCAGCCTCGTCAGATGCTCGGACTCCTCCACAGATGGCGCTCGTCGAGGGTCCCGAATCGCACGTCTCCACGTGCAAGGTCGACGAGGATGGGCCAGCAGTCCAACAACTGCTCCCTCGCATCACGCGAGGCGAGGTACTGCACAGAGTTGAAGGGCACGATCAGCAGCCCGTTGCTCTCACGGACCCGCTCTGCGTCGATTGCGAGAGGCGGTTCGTCATCGCGCTGGCTGTGGGCGAGGAACCGCGCCGCGAGCTGTAGGGCCTCGTCCTGCTCCATCATCTGTCTCCGGTCCGTCGGCTAGAAGAAGGCACCCTAATCGGCCTGGGAATGCGAGATGCGCGCGGGATCAGTTCGTCAGCGCGGGCTCGAAGGGCGGGATGTCGGCGGGTGACAGGTCAGCGCGCGCCCTGTGCCACCGCGCGGGGTGTCGCCAGCGCCCCGCACTGTCCCGGGCGACATCGACGCCGACCTCCACGACCAGTTCCGGCATCACAAGGGTGACGCGCAGGCTCTCGCGGGTGCCCCATCCGGCTGAGAACGTCCAACCCGTCCAAGGGTGTCCGCTTCCGGCCGGGATGAGGAGAGCGGCGATCGCCCGGCCGGCGCTCTGCGGGAGAGTCGTGCTGCGGCCGATGTAGCGCAGGCGCCCGGCGGGGTCGTACCGGCCCAGCAGCAGGGTTCGAGGAGCGTCCGGAGGGCCGGTGAATGCTCCGACGACGGCGTCCTCGGTCTCCCGGATTTTATGCTTGCGCCAACCGCGGGCGTTCGGCTCATAAAGGCCCTCCAGCCTCTTAAAAACCACGCCTTCGACACCAACTGCGGTCCACCTGGTCAGCCACTCGCGCACGGTGGCCGGGTCGGTGGTCGACGGGCACAGCGCCCACGGTGCGGTGAGCTGATGCTCGGTAAAGAGGTCTTCGAGGGCAGCCCTGCGGCGCCTGTACGGCCACTTGGTGGTGTCGGTGCCCGCCAGGCGAAGCAGGTCGAAGGCTACGAAGTGGGCGGGCCACTGCGCGGCGAGCCGGGCCGCGTCGGCGCCGCGCCGCTGCAACCGCCGCTGGAGCCGCTCGAAGGCGAGCCGTTCGCCCTCCCACACGATTAGCTCCCCATCCAGGGCTGTCGCTTCCGGCAGCTGGACCAGGCCGGCGCGCACCTCGGGGAAGGAAGGAGCGAGGTCCGTCCCCCGGCGTGAGCGGAGCACCAGGCGCCCGTCATCCCAGGACAGCAGTGCCCGCCAGCCGTCCCACTTCACCTCTCCGGCCCACCCCGGCAGGAGCGTGGGGTCGGGCACGGGGGCGGCGAGCATCGGTTCCGGCAGCGTCCACATGGGTCATGCCTTCCACGTCGACCGCCCCGTCACCTACCCACACCGGGGCCTGCTGGACCGTCCGCATGAACGTCGCCGTACGCCTGTCGCGGCCGCTCCACAGTCGCGCGTTCGAATGTCTGTTCTATAAGCTAGGG
>NZ_JBEXCW010000121.1:0-18871 GCF_040605435.1 Streptomyces sp. NPDC005574 | reverse complement strand
ACGTGCACACACCCCGCAAAACAGCGGCGGCGAAACAGCGAACGAAGAAGTCGACCACCCCACGACCACGCCGCACAGGTTAAAGATCAAGTTAGCGCATACCATGATCCGAAGGATTCCCGGTTTGGCCAACCGGCGATCGTCGTCTATGTTGTGCACCCCGCACTGCTGTTACCCAAAGGCGATGACTCAGGGCAAGCCGTGGGACTGCACGCCTTCACCTTCCCTCTCGGGCCACATTGCGCGCGTTGGCTGACGAACAGGGTGGCGACGCGAGCGCATCCACGATTGGGAACGCCGCGCCTGCTCCCAAGCGAACGACCGTGAAGCGATCTACTACCAGCCTCAGCGCCATGGAGCCCGCAAGCGGCGAGGTCGCGAGTTCGAGTCAAACCCTGAAGGGTGCCCACGGAGCATGTCTCTCGACCTCCTACAGGCTGCCGACTTCTGCCCGCTACGAGACCGGTGTCAACAGCCCTGGCTACAACAATCCGAGTACACGGACTTGAACCATTCGAGCATCGTCATGTGGTTCGCTGCCCATGTCTCGTCGACAAGCGGACCTTCACCGTGCTGGCGAAAGCGACGTGCCATCCTGGAAGACGGGTTGCCGACTGACTGATCCAGGCCGGTGGGTGAGTCCCGCCCATCTTGACCGGTAGCCACCGACTGTCGGCGTGCGCTGAACGGCTGGGTAGGGTCGCGGTGCCCGAGCTGGAAAGGTAGTTGCATGGCCCACGAGATTGTGATCGCGCAGACGACGAGTGACAACGAGGATCAGGCGAAGGCGCTGGCTCGGGGTGCGGTCGAGAGCAAGCTGGCAGCGGGCGTTCACATCGATGCGCCTATCACCGCCTTCTACTGGTGGAAGGGGAAGGTCGAGACGGCGCAGGAGTGGCGGATCTCGTACATGACTTCAACGGACCGTCTCCCGGCACTGGAGGCGTGGCTGCACGAGAAGCATCCGTATGACGTCCCCCAGTGGATCACGCTGCCCGTGACCGGAGGATCGGAGGCGTACCTGTCCTGGGTGGTCGAGGAGACTCACCCGCAGTAGGGCACGCCACCCCGCGTCTCACCGTCACCGAGCCTGCTCGCCGGATGGCTCACGACGCGAACGCCAGCAAGTGGCCGGCCAGGTCGCGCTCAATGTCGGGGAGCCAGGCAGCGATGCTCTGCGCCCGCTGACGTCCCATGGTGTTCGGTTTTGACTCCGCTGCTGCGGCGAACTGGCGCGCGACGTAGACCCCACGGTCTACGTCGCCGCCACGCAGAAGCGCCGACGCCAGGTCCCCGAGGACCACCACTCCAGAGTCAGGCAGTTCCTTACCGAGGCGCTCGACCGCGGAGTCGGCTGTGACCGTCAGCTCTTGGCGCTTGAGTTCGCCGTATACCGAAAGCGCCAGTGAGTCCATCCGGTACGGCGTCACGAAGCGGACCCATGCCTGCTCGCTCGTGTGATTCGCGAAGTCATACGCGAATCGTGCCTGCTCCAGGGCCCGGAGAGCGCCGGCATCGTCCCCTGATTGAGCCGCTTCCTCCGCGTACCGTCCCAATGCCCACGCCGCAGCGGTCGCGTTGCCATGCCCCCGCACATCCTGAGCCGCCTGTGACAGCATCTCCAGCGCCTTACCCGGGGTAGCGGCACCGTAGCTCGCGTAGCCAAGCGCCAGAGCGCGCAAGGGCGGGTGCCCGGCCTCCTTCGCGCACTCCGAGGTCACCCGGTAATAGGCAGCAGCCTTATCGTGTTCCCCCAGGTCCCAGGCGACCCATCCGGCAAGGGCCGCGGTTTCCCCCGCCGCGATGGTCAGCGCTCGCTCGTGGCCGCCAGCGCGCGGAAGGGCCGCCGTGATCGCGTCGAGGTGAGACTCGACCCGGTTCTGCAAGCTGCGTGCGCTTTCACTCAGCTCGTCCACGTGCAACTCGGCCGCGTGATCGATGAGCACCGACGCGGACTCGGGGTCGATCCTGGCTCCCTTGCTGAGCGCGTAGGCGAGTCGGCCCCAAGGCTCGGCAGCGGCAGCAGCGCCGACGACGGCGCCTCCCAGCAACGTTCGGCGCTTCACGTCGTCCAGGTCCTCCCCTTCAGCGTCGTCCTTCGTCCTCCGCCTGGCTCGGGCGGCCTTGGCCTCCCGCAGGAGCGGCTCCAACGGGACGCCGCATGCCACAGCAATGTGCCCAAGTGTGTGGTTCGTAGGGACGTTCTCACCGTTCTCGTACCGACTGACCTCTCGGCGGGTCACCGTCGCCCGGCCCGAGGCCGCGTTGATCGCATCCGCCTGCTCATCCTGCGATCGGTCCGCGTTACGGCGCAGCTGACGGAGTAGTTCGGCGAACGGATCTGCTGCCATGAGTGTGACCTCTATCGGTGGGGAATCCAATCCTGACCCCAACTCCCCCTCGTTTTCCCCCCTTGACAAAGTTTTCCCCCTCAGGTTTCCCCTGTTCCGGATCACGACACCACGGTGCGATGGGCACATGACCACGCACCGGGCAGCAACGCTTCCCCAACCTGGGATGACTGACGGCGGCCCCACCGCCGCCAGCAGCGCGCCGGCCGTGTCTCCACTGGCATCCCATGCCTTCGAGATGATCATGGCGCCGGCGAGTATTCACGTCGCTCAAGCACGAGGCACCACAGCGGCCGTGCTGAGGCAGTGGGCCCTGCCGGACGCCCCGGCAGAAGACGCCCAGCTTGTCGTCTCAGAGTTGGTGACCAACGCGATCAGTCACGGCTCTGGGGCTGTGGGTCTGCGGGTGCTGTACGGCAACCACCGGCTCCGGATCGAGGTCACGGACGGAAGCACCACCCCTGCCAAGCGACGACGCGCAGGTGCCAACGACCTGGGCGGGCGAGGGCTGCTCCTAGTCGCACACCTGTCACATCGGTGGGGCGTGGCCGACAGCGGCCGGACTACATATGCGGTCATTCCCACTCTTACGGAGGCACCCCCATGTCGCCGCACGGCGCAACCAACCTTGGATCCGACGTGTTGAGCCCCGTGGCCGACCGTGGTCTGGGTCTGGAGGTGCAGTCATCCGGCAGCCGGCCGAATGCTGGCCGGATCCGGGGGCGGCACAGTGGTCCCGACCCGTTGGAGCGCCAGTCGCGCAATGGGCAGCTCCGTAAGCTCCGCCAGCACTTCCATCGAGAGGCTGTCGGAAAACGCGACCGTCAAAGCAGCGACCGGCAGCTTCACGTCCTGGCGTACAGCTTGGTGCCGAGTCCGGGGGCCAGCCCCGACGAGGACTGGAACACCCTCCATGCCGAGGCGGAGCAGCACGGCTACGCGATAGGAGCAAGGCTCCACGATGTTGCCGTACCCGTGCCCACGACGTACTTCCCCGGCTCGCGCACGGGCCGGAGCGTCTACACGCCCCCCTGGCAGCGCCCTGGATGGAGGGAAGTCGAGCGACAGATCCGAGGCGGATTCGCAGAGGGTGTGATCGTCCTCGACCGGCACAACATCAGCTCCGATGCCGACGAGTACCACGCCGTGATCAAGCATCTGGGCGAGCGGTACAAGGCGTTCGTACACCTCGTGATCCCCGAGGAGCCCACTACGCCGACTTGAAGGCGTCCGCTGCGCTGGATGGACGAGAAGGGCTGGGGCTGGAGACAGATCAGCGCTCAGGTCTTCCTCATCGCCGCCGTCTTCGCCGTGCTCGCCATCGCCTACGACTTCACCTGATCAGGGGCCACCATGACATTCGAAGGACACAGCGACCGGGCGCCGCGGCTCCTGCCGCACCGCGAGCAAGGCGAGGCCCTCCTCGCCATCCAGGAGGCCGCCCCGGAACTGCCTAGCGAGGCCGGGATCGATCTCTTCGCCGTCCCTGCCGGCGAGGTGCAAGGTGGCGGCTTGGACCTCTCCCGCTTTCACCGGCTCTCCCGCCTGCCGGATTCGGGGAACGGAGCAGCCTCGGCTTCGACTGATGACCCACAGGACGCAGCATGAAGTCGCTGTTGTATCGCCTCAGTCCCGAGCAGTGGGATGCCTGGTACAGCCAGGGCCGGGCTATAGACCGCCTCGTGACCGACGCCGAGGTCGACCGCTTTCTCCAGCACGTCAACCCGCACGCCGGGGCATCCGTACTCGACGTCGGCTGCGGCATCGGCAGCTTCAGCCGACAGCTCTCCCGTTGGGGCTACGACGTGCTGGGCCTGGACTTCTCGCCGATCGCGATCCGGACCGCGCATCGGCAAGGCGTCAACGGTCGGCTGCGCTACGGGGTGCACGATTTCGACGCGGGGGCAATCCCGCCTCAACTGCAGCCCGGCTCGCTCGACCTCATCGTTTGCCGCAACATCCTGCCGTTCATCGACCACACGCGGTTCATGGTCGACGCACGCCGTTGGTTGCGCCCTGGCGGGCAGTTGTACGTCCTTGTTCGTGTCTGGTCCGAGCGCAGGGGCGAACCGGCCGAGAGGCCATGGCAGCGCGGCTTCACCGAGGAACAGGTGCAGGACCTCCAGAACGGCTGGGCCGAACAGAACCGCTGCTGGCTCGGCAGACACACCGCGCTGTTCCTGTCCAACCCGCGCCACCGGACCTTGTGACCGTTCGTCGGCACCGGCGTCCACTCGTCAGCGCGGAATTTCCTTACCTCAAGTCGAGCCAGTGAGGGAGAAGAGCCACTGCGGTTGAGTGGATGAGCGAACCGTGAGTGATCCGAATTCATCGTCCCGTCACGGTGCCTGACAGCGGTTTCTTCGATCCGGTCGGTATCCGACGTGTGCTCGCCCGCCTCGCCCGCAGCCGTCGCCCACACGGTCCGACAGAGGAGTGCGAGTCGCCCCGCCGTCACCCCCCACCCACGAGCCTCAATGCGCCGTTCGAGAAGGCCGGCGGGCCCAGCCAGTACCCCGAGTGTGAACTCGACCCGGTCTCGGCCCTCTGAGTCGCGCCGCCCTGCTGCCAATAGCCGCCCTGATGAGGAGAACGAGCATGACCGTTCCCGCCCCGATTACTACACCGGCTTCGGCCGCATCCGAGATCACAGCTGGCGAGAGACAGCACGCTGGCCGCGCGCAGCGTGCGCTTCTTCTCGACCTCGACGGCGTCCTGCTCGACACCCGTCCGGTGATGCAGAAGGCGTGGCGGAAGGTGCAGGAGGCCCACGGCATCACCCTTCCGTTCACCGACTACGAGCGTCACCTGGGACGCGAGTTCGGCGACATCATGCATCGGCTGGGCGTCGCCGATGTCGACGCAGTCCGCCGGACGTACGAGACGGAATCCGTCGCCGTCGCACACCTCGCACACGAATTCACCGGCGTTGTCGAAGTGCTCCATGCCTTCGTGGCCGCCGGCTGGTGGCTGGGCGTGGTGACGTCGAAGCACATCAACCGTGCCGCCCCGCTCCTCGCGCACATCGGATGCCCCTTCGCCACCGTCCGCACCTCCACTGGGCCGGGCCGGGCGAAGCCGGCCCCCGACCCGATCCTCCTGGCGTTGGTCGACCTCGGAGTCGACCCCGCCGCGGCTGTCTACGTGGGGGACATGGCGGTCGACCAGGAATCGGCGGCCCGCGCCGGTGTCGCCTACGTCCATGCCGGGTGGGGATACGGGCAGCCCACCTCGCCCGCACCCGAGATCGTCGCCTCGCCGGAGGAACTGCTGCACCTGCTGACCTCCGCCTTGCCGTTCGTCGAGGGGAGCCTGGTGTGAGCACCCGTGCGACCGGCGGTCTGGGTCTGGTCCGCGCCGACTTCGCCGGCCAGCCCCGATGGGCTCTCGTCGGCAGCGGCGCCCTGGACCACGCGAAGGCCGACCACATCCGGACCCGGGAACTGGAGACCATACCTGTCGACCGGCAGGAACTGCGCGCCCTCGTCGAGGACGTCATGGACGCCTTGGAACCATACGGATCCTCGCGTGCCTCCACACCGGGCGGCGTTGGTTGGCTCCACGTCCAGCACGTTCCTGTTCGACGCTTCGTGGCCGAGATCCTGCGCAAGCTGCTGGTCCTGGACGCCTGGGAGCCGTTCGCGACAGCTCCGGGGCCCCTGGCCCTCGCCCCGTACGAGGGGCTCGTCGGGCTTCGTACCAGCAGCTCGCGGGAGTACCTCGCGTACACCATCACATGGTCCGGCATCGCCCATTTGCTCGGGGCAGCGGCTCCGCACAACCCGACCCGCTCCGCCCAGTTACGCAACCGCTCCCGTTCCAGCACGGCGAACACGGAGCCGAGTCCGCTCCCTGCGGACCTGCAGCAGCGAGACGTCGTGGCGCTGTCGTGGACCTCTCGACATGCGGCCACCCTGATGCCGGTTCTCGTCGAGCTGGAGCGCGATGGACGGACGAACCTGCTGCTCGATCTCGCCACCGACCCTGCCGAGCGGTGCTCCGCGCCGGCGGCGTCGGGCATTGACCTGCGCTCGGCGCCGAGCGACCTCTTCACCGTCTCCGGCACTGCCGAGGGCCTGCATCTACCCGACGACGAGCACATCGTCCGCGTGAAGGGTTTTAGCCTCCAACTCGCGCGTCTCGTACGGCTCTTGTCCGTACTCCTCGAAACCAGCGGCGGGTGCACCCAGCCGTCATGGCGGACACTCATCCGAGCAGAGCACTGGCTCGACGGTGTCCTGTCCGCGACCCGACCGCACACCGTCCTCCTGAGCAACGACACCAGCCCGCTGGGCGCACTGGCCGCGCACGCAGCCGAGCGTCACGGGGCGAACACGGTCCACGTCCAGCACGGAGCGTGGACGGCAGAGTCTGTCGCCTGGCCGGCACTTCACAGCCGCGACATCGTCGTCATGGGCGAACGGGACCTCCCCCTGGTCCGAGCGTGGGTCCGCCACCCCGCGGGCGAGGTGCACGTGTTGGGACAGCCTCGCTTCGACGCGCTGGCCGCCCTCGGCCGTGAGGCACAGCGGCGGTATCTGGAGAAGCTGCTGGCTCCGGGCAACCGCCGCGCCCCTGCCCGGATCGCGGTGTGGGCCTGCCAGCCGTTCAGCCCCGGTCACCTCAAGACCCAGGCGGACCTCCTCCTGGACGGTCTGAGTGCGGCGGACGGCGACTGGGGTCTCGCCATCGCTCCACACCCGACGCAGGGCGCCGATGCCTTCGCCACGTTGCTGAAGCAGGACGGAGGGCCGCTGGTGGCCGTGGCCGACCCGCAGGTCGGCGCGCGGGGCTGCCTCGCCGGGGCCGACGCTCTGGCGAGTGCGTACTCGACGTGCGGGATCGAGGCCGCGCTGCTCGACGTCCCGGTCCTCGAAATCGGCACGCCGGGCGAACGCACGCTGGACCTATCCGGCCACGGTCTCGCGGCCCGGTGCCACAACGCCGTTGACGTCGCCGAAGCGCTCTCCGCACTGCTTGAACCGGGCACGCCCGTTCCGAAGACGGCCATGGACGCGGTGTGCCGGTGGCGCGGCGACAGCGCGGCCCAGGTCGCTCGCCTCATCACCCAGCGCGCCGAAGCCAGCGCCAGATCATCCGACCACGTCCACCACGATGCCTCCGGCGCGACCTCTGCGTCGCCCCAGGGCGAAGGAGTTCCTGCCCGATGACATACCTCACCGCCGACAGCATGGCCGAGCTGTTCTCCGGCGCTGTCACGCTGGCCAAGTCCGGCGAGAAGGTCAGCCCCCGGAACATGGCCACGCGGGAAGTCCGTGACGTCCACCTGCTGCTCACCCAGCCGCGCGCCCGCCTGCTCTACGCTCCCCCGGCCCGGATCGTGAACCCGGCCTTCGCGGTCGCCGAGACCGTCTGGCACCTCTCCGGCTCCGACGACCCGTGGATCTTCGACTACAACGCGCGGCTGCGGCAGTACGCCGACGACGGCGTACTGCTCGGCGCGTACGGGCCCAGGATGCGGAACTGGGCCGGCAAGGTGGACCAGCTGGCCCGTGTCGTGGAGATCCTCAATGAGGACCCCGACTCCCGGCGGGCCCTGATCCAGCTCTACGACCCGGCCCAGGACGCCGCAGGGCACAAGGACGTGCCCTGCACCCTCGGCTTCCGCTTCCATCTGCGCGACGGCCGCCTGCACATGGCGACAATGATGCGCGGCCAGGACGTGTGGATCGGCATGCCGTACGACGTGTTCTTCTACACCGTGCTGCACGAGCTGGTCGCTGGGTGGCTCGACGCGGAGCTGGGCCAATTCCACCTGCATGTCGGCTCGCTGCACATCTACGACGAGCACGTCGAGCAGGCCGAATTGCTGACCTCACTCGCGGCGAGCCAGCTCATGCCCGAGCTGCGAACTCCGTGGACGGGCTTCGACGCCCTACTCGACCAAGTCGAGGCCCGCGAAGTGACCGGCCACCCCGGCTGGGACACGATGGCCGAGACACTGCACAGCTACCGGCTGTGGAAGGACGGTGACCGCGAGCAGGCATGGCGGGCGGCCGACAAGATCGACGGTCCCCTCGGTCAGGCCGTCACCGCCTGGTACGGAGAACTAAAGCGGCGCTCGACCAACCCCGCCGCGACGGCCGGGGCGAGGTGACCGCCGCCATGAAGCGCACGCCTTCGGTCGTCCTCGGCCTGTGCTCGTACACCCACGACTCGTCGGCTGCCCTCCTCGTCGACGGCGAACTGGTCGGCTTCGTGGAGGAGGAACGCCTCTCCGAGCAGAAGCACACCAAGCTCTACCCGTCCCGGGCCATCGAGTGGCTGCTCGGCCAGGCCAAACTCACCGCCGCCGAAGTGGACGCCGTCGCCTACAACTTCCAGCCCGCCCGCTACCTCGCCGAGTCGCCCGCCGCCCTACGCCTGGCGCTCTCCCCGGCGACACGCGAGCGAAGCCTGGCCCGAGCACACGGGTTCGCCAAGGTGGCCGTGCGCACCCAACGGCGCCTGCGCATCCTCGGCCGCCGGTTCCCCTCTGCCCGCGTCACGCCGATCCTGCACCACCGCGCCCACCAGCTCACCGCCTTCGCCGCCTCGGGCTGGGACGAAGCCGCAGTACTGGTGGTCGACAGTCTCGGCGAGCGGCAGACCACCACTATCGCCCGGGGCCACGGCACACATCGCCCCCGCACACAGACCCTGGAAGCGATCAACGACCCGGCCTCGCTGGGGTACGTGTACGGCGCCGTCACCGAGCACCTGGGCTGGCGCCGGGGCGACGAGGAAGGCACCGTCATGGCGCTGGCCGCCCATGGCGACCCCGCCCGCTTCCGCCACCTGTTCGCCCAGGCGCTCCGCACGACGGCTACGGGCTTCCGCATCAATCCCGGCTACTTCCCCACGCGCACCCTCACGTCGGGATACCCGAGGACATCCCGGCAGTTCGTCGCCGAGACCTGCCCCGAACGGCACCCGAGGGAGCCGCTCACGGACCTCCACCGGGACCTGGCGGCTGCCCTCCAGGAGCGGACCGAGCAGGTGATGGTGCACCTGGCCCGCCGCTCTCGCGTGCTCACCGGCTCCCGACGCCTGTGCGTGGGAGGCGGTGTCGCCACGAACTGTGTGAGCATCGGGAAGATCATCGAGGCCGGCATCTTCGACGAGGTCTTCGTGCCGCCCGCGCCCGGTGACGCCGGTACGGCGATCGGCGCCGCCCTCGCTGTACATGTCGACGGACGCAGCCCCCGCCCTCTCGCTGGCGTCGCCCGTAGCTGCTACCTCGGCCCCTCCTACGAGGACCAGCCCCTCGACCTGACGCCCTGGCCCGGCCTTCGCCAGAAAACCCTGGGAATCGAAACCGCCGAGTTCCTCGCCGATCAGCTGGCCCACGGCACCATCGTCGGTCTGTTCCAGGGGGCCGTCGAAGCCGGACCGCGCGCTCTTGGCAATCGGTCGATCCTCGCCTCCCCGCTGGAGCCTGGCGTCGTCGAACGCCTGAACGCCACCGTGAAGTTCCGCGAACCCTTCCGACCCTTCGCTCCCATGGTCCTGGCCGAGCGCGCCCGCGAGTTCTTCACGCTCGGCCAGCAGGCGCCGTACATGTCCATGGCCTCCGGAGTGACGGACAAGACGCGCGAGCGCGTGCCGGCCATCGTGCACGCCAACGACACCTCCCGCCTGCAGACCGTCACAAGGTCGCAGAACCCGTTCATGCACGCGGTCCTGACCGCCTTCAGCCGCCGCGCCGGCGTGCCCGTGCTGATCAACACCTCCCTCAACGTCAAGGGAAAGCCGATCTGCGGGACGCCCGAGATGGCGTTGGACTGCCTGGCCAACTCCGGACTCGACGCCCTGTTCCTCGAAGGGCGGTGGATCACCAAGTGAAGATCGGATACAGCTTCTGGGGCTTCCTCGGCAACGGCGTCACCGACACCCCGGACGGGGGACGCAGCCACCGGCGCCCCTTCATCGACGCCCTCATCGCCCGCGGTCACGACATAGTCTTCCTCCAGGCCGACCGCGACCGCCTCGAAGCCGGCGACGACCTCGGTGGCACGTACACCTTCGCCGACGGCACCCCGGGCATTGACGTCCTGTTCCTGGAATGGCGCTGGGCGATCACCGGCCGCAACACCACGGTCTGCGGGACCGAGGGGCACTCCTGCGACCTGCACCGCCAAGCCCAACTCATCAAGCACTACACCGTGCGGCACCGGACGCCCACCGTGATCTGGGACAAGGACCGCACCCTGCGGGCCGAGAGCGTGTGGCGGCGTACCGCCCACGCCCTCGTCTGCGAGGCTGCCCTCGCGCCGACCCTGGGCGCGCGCTCCCTCCTCTTCCCCGTCGCCGACGACCTCATCGCCCAGGCAGACCCCGCCACCCTCGCCGCGCGACCGCGGGACCTCGCGCTCGGCTACGTGGGCAACCAGTACGACCGCGACGAGCCCTTCGACCGCTACTTCGCCCCGGCCGCCGCCCGGGTCGAGCACCTGGTCGCCGGGAAGTGGACGAAGACCGACCGCTGGCCGGACGTCCACTTCGTCGGCCGAATCCCCTTCGAAGCCGCCGCCGGCGTCTACGGCCGGTCTCTGGCCACGGTCCTCATGCTGCCCGAGCGGTACGCCGCCGTCGGGCAGATGACGCAGCGCATCTTCGAGGCCGTACTCGGCGGGTGCCTGCCTTTGGTCCCGACGGACGTCCGCTTCGCGGACCGGTTCGTACCGGAGGAGCTGATCGTGCGCTCCGGCCGAGACGTCATCGAGCGGCTGTCTTACCTCCGCGAGATCGCCGGCACCCAGCAGCACGCCGACCTGATCGCGGCATGCGTGGACCGCCTGCGCCTGTTCGGCCTGCACAAGCAGGTCGACACCGTCGAATCCGCACTGCACGTGCTCGTCCAGACCACGGCGACCGCGCGGGGAGCTGCTTGATGGAGTCCGCTCGACAGGCTCTGACGCCTGGATCATCCGAACGTGTCTGGGGGGATGGCTCCGCCGCACACCCGAACCTCTCTACGCTGGAGCACCATGAAGAAGGTCGCCATCGTCGGCTGCGGAGGCAGCGGCAAATCCCACGTGGCCCGCGAACTGGGCAGGATCCTCGACGCCCCGGTGACGCACCTGGACGCCGCGTTCTACGACGACGAGTGGAACGCGCTGCCCATGGACAAATTCACCGAGGTGCAGCGCGAGCTGGTCGCGAAGCCGCGGTGGGTGATCGACGGCAACTACAACTCGACGCTGCCGGTGCGGCTCGAAGCCTGCGACACGGTGATCCTGATGGACGTGTCGACCGTGGCGGCCCTGTACGGGATCTTCTCCCGGCAGATCCAGCACGGGGCCGGGCACAAGGGCAACGGCGTACACAACCGCATCCACTGGGGCGTGATCAAGTACGTCGCCACGTACCGCCGCAAGATGCGGCCCCGGGTCATGGCGAAGATCGAGGAGTACGCCGCCGGCCGAGCCGACGTGGTCCTGCTGGCCAACCGGCGCCAGACGCGCCGCTGGCTGCGGAAGGTGGCCGCCGAGCAGTCCTGAACGGCCCGGGCCCCCGGAGCGGGGGTGCGGCATGAATGAGCCCAACCCGTTCCTGGACCCCGCCCGCCGGCAGGAGCTGTACGGGCACGCCTCCCGACTGGCCGGACGGACCAGCGCCCTGATGCGCGCGAAGACGTCCGGTCGCCCCGTGCCCGAGACGATCGTCAGCTTGGTGCGGGCCCACCACGCGCATCCGAACCGCCTCGGCATGGTGCTCGACATCGGTTGCGGTCGCGGCACGAGCACCCTGGCCATCGTCGAGCAGCTGAGGCCCCGGCGCGTCATCGGCCTGGATGCCGCCCCCGCCCTGCTCGTCCATGCCCACGCACGCTCCGAGGAACTGCCCGACACCGTGGCGGAATTCGTCGAAGGGGACTTCCACAACCTCCCGCTGCCCGCCGGGTCGTGCGATGTCGCCGTCGCCGCGTTCTGCCTCTACCACTCGCCGCGGCCGAACGACGTCATCGCGCAGATCGCGAAAGTTCTGGCCCCCTGTGGCCTGGCCGTACTAGTCACAAAGGGACTCGAAAGCTACCGGGAAATAGACCAGCTGGTCACTGCGGCCGGCCTCGATGGGCGGGCCGAGAAGCACGAGAGCCTCTACACCGCCGCGCACAGCGGCAACCTCGCCGCCCTGGCCACCTCCTCGCTCGAGGTGATCGCCACCCTGGACGAGGAGCACGCCTTCACCTTCGACGGCCACGACCACCTCGCGCAGTACCTCGCCACCAACCCCAAGTACGACCTCGCGCCCGGCCTGTACGGAAACCCCGGGGCGCTGGCAGCGACCTTGCACGAGTTCCTTCCGGACCAGCCGCTGACCACTCGGTCCCTCATCACCTTCGTCGTCGCGCAGGCGAAGGAGGAGCCGGCATGACCCTCCCACCGTTCACCAAGCACTACGAGACACCGGAGCGCGCGGCGGGAGCTGTCCGCCACTACCGGTGGATCAAAGAGCACGCGAAGCCGCTGCGACAGCCGGCCCTTCACGAGATCGGACCGGCCAGTCTGGCATTCGAGCGGGTCGAGGGCCGCTCCGTACGCCCCGACGACCTGCCGCGCATGGCGGAACTGCTGGGCCGCGCGCACGGTGCCGCATGGCGCAGCGACCTTCAGTCGGCATCGCTGGGCAATCCGCACCACTTCAACGACGGAACGCCGTTCGACGACTACCTCGGCCCGCGGGAGATCGCGCTCCGGCGACGCCACGAGCAGGGCTACCTGCCGAACAAGGCGGCCCTGTACGCGATGCTCGGCCTGCTGGAGGAGACCGCGCAGGGACCGCCCGCCTTCTACAAGGACAGCAACCCCCGGAACTTCATCATCACCGCGGCCGGGGACATCGTCACCGTCGACACCGACGACCTGTCCCTAGCCCCGATGGGATACGACCTCGCCAAGCTCATCGCGACACTCCACCTGACGTACGGACCACTCACGGACCAAGCCGTCAACGCCGCCCTGCTCGCGTACAACACGGCGGCCGGATGCTACGGCTCCCGGCTCCACGCAACGAACCGCGGACGCCTCGACGACTTCCTGGCCCTGCACGCCGTCCTGACCGCCCCGTACGTCGGGCGCAACGGCTACCACTGGCCGCTCCGCTCCCACCTCCGAGGAACCCCATGATCACCACCGAACTCGTCTTCGTACGGCACGGCCAGGCCCAGTGCAACGCCGACGGCCTCGTCGGGGGCCCGCGCACCTGCACCGGACTGACCAACCTCGGGTACGCCCAGGCCGAACAGGCCGCGCGCCGCTTGGCCACCGAGCACCTGAAGAAGCCCTTCGACATGGTCTACGCAGGCCCGCGCATTCGCCTCGTCCAGACCGGCGAGATCATCGCCCAGACGCTCCAGATTCCGCTCCACTTCGACGACCGGCTCGACGGCCCCGTCCACGGCGATGCCGACGGCAAACCTTGGGATGCGGTGAAGACAGCCGCCAACGGCGGCCCGCATGCGCACCCCAACACTCCCTGGGCCACTGGCTCCGACACCTGGAACGGGTACCTGAAGCGCGCCAGCAAGACCCTGAGTCAACTCATCGAGGAGAACGAGGGGAAGCGCATCGTGTTCGCCGCCCACGGAGAGACGGTGATCACCGCGCACACCCTGCTCCTCGACATCCCGATCGGCTCGCCGGCGGGCTTCACGCACAACCACGCCTCAATCACTCGCTGGCAGCACCACCGCAACCGCCTGGGCCAGACCCGCTGGATGCTCGATCGGCACAACGACACCGAGCACCTCAGTCTCCTCACACCGGAGCCGACCCCGTGATCGCCACATCGGACGACCCCCGGATCCAACTGGCGCACGATCTCCTCGGCGCCGTCGAGATCGCGCCGGACCCCCTGCTCCCTCCCCGGGTCGTGCGCGTGGTGGCCAACGACGGGCAGCACTTCGTCGCCAAACAGCACGCCGAGCCCGACCGATACGCGAGGGAACTCCACGCCTACCGGACATGGGGCACCCACCTGACCGGCCACGCGCCGAAGCTGGTCGGCCGTGACGACGCCACCCGCACCCTTCTGCTGACCGCGCTCGCAGGCGATCGGGCGGACACCGCGGCCCCGGGCTCACCCGAGGAGGAACTGGCCCATCACGAGGCCGGTCACGTCCTCGGCAAGCTCCACCGGGCAACCGCCATGCCCCAAGGCGGCGCCGTCGGCGCCGCGCTCGCCGAACGCCTCCAGAGCTGGATCGACCGGGCCGCTCACATCGGCCTCATCGACACGGCCGAGCGGAACCTGCTGAAGCACCACGCGGTCATCCTGGGCAACAGCCTCATGGACAGCGCGATCTGCCACCTCGACTACCAGCCGCGCAACTGGCTGATCGGTGATGCCTTCGGCATCTGCGACTTCGAGCACATGCGACGCGACGCCCGCGTCCGCGACTTCGCCCGGCTCGAATTCCGCCGCTGGCAGGCCGCGCCCCACCTGCGAACCGCCTTCCTCGACGGGTACGGCCGCCCACTGACCGACACCGAGCGGCGCCTTCTGGAGTGCTTCGGCGCCATCGAGGCGACCACCGCCCTGGTCAAGGGCCACAAAGAGAACGACCTCGCCCTGAGCGCGCACGGCCGAACCGTCCTGTCCCGCCTCACCTGACTTCCTCCCTTCAATCACCTTCCTGGAGATTCCCGTGCCGCAGCACGAGCAGCACCCGACCACCGCCGCCCCGCGCCGGGCTGTGGTGACCGGCTCCGCCGGATTCATCGGCTCCCACCTCGCACACGCCCTCGTACAGGCCGGCACCACCGTCATCGGCGTTGACCGCCGCGACCCCTCCGCCGACGCCACTGCCATCGCCAACCTCGCCTCCCTGCGCGGTATACCGGGGTACCACCACATCACCGCCGACCTCCTCAACTGCGCGATCGACCCACTCCTGATAGACGCGGACGCGGTCTTCCACCTCGCCGGCATTCCCGGCGTACGGCCCTCCTGGGGGCCGCAGTTCAGCGACTACCTCGCGTCTAACGTGCTGGCCACCCACCGGGTCCTGGAAGCCTGCACCCGCATCGGCGTCCCGCGACTGGTCGTTGCGTCCTCCTCCAGCGTCTACGGGCCGACCGATGGCGGCGCGAGTGTCGAGGCCGACCGTACGAAGCCGGCCTCCCCCTACGCCGTGACCAAACTGGCCGAGGAACAGCTCTGCCTCGCCTACGCCGAGCG
Organism: Streptomyces sp. NPDC005574; assembly: GCF_040605435.1. Taxonomy (NCBI): domain Bacteria; kingdom Bacillati; phylum Actinomycetota; class Actinomycetes; order Kitasatosporales; family Streptomycetaceae; genus Streptomyces; species Streptomyces sp. NPDC005574. The sequence continues at coordinate 3,335 of NZ_JBEXCW010000121.1, read as the reverse complement.
CCCCGCCGGTCCAAGCGTCGTCGCCCTGCGGTACTTCACCGTCTACGGCCCCCGCCAGCGCGCCGACATGTTCACCCACCGCGCCCTGCAGGCCGCTCTGACCGGACAGCCGCTTCGCCTGTACGGAGACGGTCACCAGCGACGCGACTTCACGTACATCGATGACGTGGTCGCCGCCACGATCGCCGCCGCGACCGTGCCGACAGCGCATGGCGCGATCAACGTGGGCGGCGGGTCGAACGCATCGCTGCTGGAAGTGATCAACATTGCCACCAGCCTCACCGGCCGCGACATCCAGCTCCAGCAGGACCACGCGCGCAGCGGTGACGTCCCCCTAACCCGCGCCGACCCCAGCCGTGCCCGAGAAGTCCTCGGGTGGCAGCCGCGAGTCGACCTCCATAACGGCCTGCGGGCCCACATGCAGGCCCTGGCCGTCCAGGTCCCCAACTACAGCCGAGCCGCGTAACCCCGCGGCCCGGAGCCCGAGAGGAAACGCAATGGAGAGTCCCGAGCGAGCGCGGCTGGACGCCTTTTTCCGGCAGATCACGACGCAATTCCCCGCCGGGGACGCGATCACGACGCTCGTCATCACGCATCTGCTCCCCGAACGGCCGGCGTTCCTGCGGGCCATGACCGCGGTGTCCACGGTCGGCGCCGTGCTGCCGAAACCCCGATCGATCCACCAGCCGACCCTCGACGCCGTCCGCCGTACCTTCCCCGTCCACGACCTGACCCGAGAACGGTTCACCGACAACTCCCAGGCCCTGGACTACCTGGAGAACACAGCGGGCGGCCGGGACGTCGTCCTGGTGGACATCGGCGGCTACTTCGCGGCAAGCCTCGACACGCTCGTGGGCAAGTTCTCCGGCCGCATCCTCGGCATCGTCGAGGACACCGAGAACGGACACCAGCGGTACGCCGCCCTCGACAAACTGCCGTGCCCGATCGTCTCGGTGGCCCGCTCCCCGCTCAAGGACTGCGAAGACCACCTCGTCGGCCGCTCGATCGTGTTCTCCACAGAAGCCCTCGTCCGCGCCCGCGGGGACATCCTCACCAGCCGCAACGCCTGCGTCATCGGCTTCGGCAAGATCGGCCGCGCCATCGCCCAGACCCTGCGCGCCCAAGAACTGCGCGTCACCGTGTACGACAGCGATCCGGTCAAGCGAGTTCAGGCGCACTCCCTCGGCTTCCGCACCAGCACCTCCACCGCCGAGGCCGTGAGCGACGCGGAACTCGTCCTGTGCGCCACCGGCAACCTCGCCCTGCGGCAGGGCGACTTCGCCGCCCTGCGCAATGGCGCCTACCTCGGATCGGTGACCTCATCCGAGGACGAGCTCGAACTCGGCAGCCTCGACGAGCTCTACCAGCGCACCCCAGTCAGCGCTCAGCTGACGCGATATGAGGTGACCGGCCACTACTTCTACGTTCTCGCCGACGGCGGTGCGGTCAACTTCGTGCACGGCGCTGCCGTCGGCGCGTACATCCATCTCGTCCAGGCCGAGATACTCGCCGCCACCGCCGCGCTCAGCCACACCCGCTTCCAGCCCGGACTGCACGAGATGCCGGCGGCCGACCGCGACGCCATCGCCAGAACCTGGCTCCACCACTTCGAAAGGTGACCCCAGTGCCTCCCTCCGTCGACCACATCCGTTCCGTCGCCGAGGCATACCTCGCCCGTCACTCGGACGAACGCGACTCCCTCACCCTGCTGTTCGCCGCGCTCGCCGCCGCAGATGACCCCACGAACCGAAAGACGTTCCCCGCCCACGTGACATGCAGCGCCATCGTCATCAACGGCGCCCGGCACGTGCTGCACATCATGCACAAGGCGTCCGGGAAACTGCTGGCGCCCGGCGGCCACAACGAACCGGATGACCGGCACCTGCGCGACGCCGCCCTGCGCGAACTGCACGAGGAGGCAGGCATCCCGCCCAGCGCCGTCGTTCCTCTCTCCGGCTTCGAGGACGTTCCCCTCGACATCGACGTGCACACCATCGACGCGAACCCCTCGAAGGACGAGCCGGCCCACCACCACGTCGACTTCCGCTGGGTCTTCCTTCTCGGCGCAGGGCACGCGGTGACCCTCCAGGAAGAGGAGGTCGACGGCTACGAATGGCGGCCGTTCACGAGCGCCGCGTCGCCCACCGTCCGTTCCAAACTCGCCCTGCTGCCCTGAAGGCCCGCCCCTACCCGACCACCAGGAGGACGCCGTGGCCGCCACCACAGCTCTAACTCGCGGCGCCACACCGCGCCGGCACGTCGCCGTCATACCCTGCCGCTGGGGCGCGTCGCGCTTTCCCGGTAAACCGTTGGCTCGCCTCGGCGACAATCCGCTGCTCTGGCACGTCCACCAGCGCTGCCTGGAGACCAAACGTCTCGACGGAGCCATCGTGGCGACCGACGACGAACGCATCGAAGCGGCGTGCCGCCAGCTGGGCATCGATTGCATCCGTACCGGAGAGCACCTCACCGGCACCGACCGCGTCGCGGAGGTCGCCGAGCGCCTGCCGGCCGACGCGTACATCAACGTCCAGGGCGACGAGCCGTTCATCTCGCCGGCCGCCATCGACGCCATCTCCGAGGCCCTGGAGTGCCTGCCGCCGGGCGCATTCGCCGTGAACGCGTACACCGAACTGGTCGACGTCGGCGCCGTCCTGGACCACAACGTCGTCAAGGTCGTTGTCTCGGCCCAAGGCGAGGCCCTGATGTTCTCGCGCCAGCCCATTCCCTATCCGAAGGGCGACCGACCGAAGTACCTCCGCCAGCTGGGCCTCTACGGCTTCACCGGCCCAGGTCTCCAACGCTTTCGACAGCTGCAACAAGGGCCCCTGGAGCGCGCCGAGGGAGTGGAGATGCTGCGCTTCGTCGAACACGGCCACGCCGTGCAGATGGTCCCTGTCCTGGACGACGGCGTAGCGGTGGACACCCCTCAGGATCTAGCGCGAGCGGAGAGCCTCCTCGCCCAGTACGCATGCCTAACCGCTGGCACGACGGGGCGGACTGTCGGCCCTTGAGGTGAGAACGGCTTCCTTCCGCCGCAGGAACTGACGGCCGCACACGCAGGACATCCTGCGGGACTCCACTGGCCAAGACCAACCCGCCCCGGCCAACGTGATCCCACTGCGCCCGGACGGCGCCTGAACCGCCCCTCGCCAATGCCGTGCCGCACCCGGTCGCCAAGGCGCGCCCGCTGAGCCCGACCCGCTTCAGGGCGCCCCGCACCCGTTCTGGCTGCCCGGCGGGTCTGTACGCTCACCGGTGTAATTGATGATCATGGAAGAGACATCAAGTGACTGACACCGTGACCGAGTTCGTGGCCGCTGCCGACCAGGCGG
>NZ_JBEXCW010000120.1:0-20453 GCF_040605435.1 Streptomyces sp. NPDC005574 | reverse complement strand
CCCGCCCGCCCCGAGCCCCCCCCGGGGCCGGGTGACCAGGCCTACGAGCCGGGCCGCGTCAGCCGGCCCGCCCGGGAACCTCCTTGTTGGCGTCGACGACCGCGCGCTGCGTGATCGCGCTGGTGAACGTGACGGTGCCGACCTTGAACGGACTGCCCGCCACCTTCTTGACCACCACGGTGCGCTCGCCTCGGAATGCCAGGGTCTTCCTGTCGAAGATCCACTCGGTGCGCTCGCCGGCGGTGTCGTCCTGCCGGGCGATCGCCACCCCGTGACGGCCCACGGCGTCGACCGCGTCGTCCACCGCCACCACCCCGGGGATCCTGGCCGCGGCCTTGTAGAGGGCGGCGGCGAGATCGGCCGGCGGGTAGCTCTCGCCCAGCAGCTCACCGATGGCGACGAAGGCCGCCTGGTCGCGGGGCACTTCGGGATCCCGGGCGGCGTCGGAGTCCCGGTAGACGCGCCGCAGCAGCGCCGTGGGGTCGGTGGGCAGCTCGACCAGGGAGTCGTAGGCCGCGTCGAGCGGACTGTCGCTGGAGAGGGTCATGCCCTCCTCACCCGTCTCGCCCGCTTCGATCAGCCAACCGTCCCTGCCGTCGAGGGAGTTCCATGCCTGCCGGGAGTGCAGCTCCTGGCTGACCAGCGTGGTCTTGTCGCCGTTGGTCCGGGGGTAGGTGCTGGCCACCTTCGAGGCGATGTAGACGAACTGGCCGGCGTGCGGGGTGGGTCCGGAGATGTCAGCGGCGGCCAGGGAGATGCGGTCGAGCAGCCGGGGGGCGCCCGTGGCGTCGACGGCACCGATCCGGGTGGTCAGTGCGGGGCCGGTGGCCAGGGCGGTCCTGCCGCCGCCTCCGTTGCCGCCGGACAGGGCGACGCCGGCCACGACCGCGCCGGCCAGGGCGAAAGCCGCGGCGGGCAGCAGGACCGTACGGCGCAGGAACGGGTTGCGGTGTCGCGCGGCGACGGCCGGCCGTCCGTCGGCGCGGGCGGTGCGGAGGTCCTCGTGGATCTGGGTCATCATCTGCTCCTTGTGGAACCGGTGACGGCCCGCGGGCAGATCCCGCGCGACGGAGGGCAGGAGGCCCTGGGTCTCCGTCCACTCAGCCGGGTGCGGCTGGGAGGGGCTGGCGTTCATCTGTTTCCTTCCTGTGCGGACCGGATCACGTATCCGCGATCACCTGTTATCTGCCGGTTCGCGGGGGTGGGTTCCCGTTCCTCTCCGAGCAGTTGCGCGCTCTCCTTCCCCAGCAGCTGCGCGTCGGCGAGCTTGCGGAGCCTGCCGCGGGCGCGGGACAGCCGGGAACGGACGGTGCCGACGGGGATTCCCAGGGCGCGAGCGGCCTCCGCGTACTCCATGCCCTCCCACAGACACAGCGTCAGCACCTCGCGTTCGGGACGTTTGAGCAGGCTGAGCGCGGTGAGGGTGGCGGCGATCCGACGCCGGTCGTCGAGCCGCCCGGCGGTCTCCTCGGCATGGTCCTCGACCTGCTCCCCGGCCGCGCCCGCGGCTGCCGCCGCTTCGGCCGCGTTCCGGTAGCGCCGGTTGCTCCGGTACTGGGAGCGGGCCACGTTGGTCGCGATGCCCAGCAACCACGGCCGCAGTGAGCCCCCTTCGCTCTCCACCGAGGCACGGCGCCGCCACGCCTCCATGAACGTCGCCGACATGACGTCCTCGGCCGCGGACCAGTCGGCGGTCAGCCGGAAGGCATGGTTGTACACCGCCCGGGCGTACACGTCGAAGAGTTCCGCGAAGGCGTCCGGATCTCCAGCTCGCACCCGGGTTCGCATATCTGTGGTCACGTTCAGAACTGCCTGCGCGTGCACGCGAGTTCCAGTGACCTACGTCACACCCGTCTCGGAAGTCGCCCCGACTACCGGGGAAGCGGCCGCCCGGACACACCACGTCACGCTGCGACACCGAGCGGATCGGGACGACGGGCGGGTCCGCTTCGCCGATGTTCGCCGCACAACTCGGCGGACCCTGCGACCCGGCGACCCGGCGACCCCTTATGAACCGGGCAGCCGTCGGCCTGGGGATACCGGTTGCACCAGGTGCGGGACACAGCCCGCGATCGAGGCGTAGAAGGGTGCCATGCCGATGCCCATGTCAATGCCGGCCCGGAGTCATGTCGCCCGGGACCTGTGGCGGCTGCTCGAGCCGATCCACGCCGTCGTCTACTTCGCGCCGGAGCCGTTGGAGGAGTTCAGGGCGGTGGGCTACCGCGGTTTCTGGATGGGCTACTTCGCCGGACGAGCCGCTCCCCTGGGCCCTGTCGGCGCCGAGGTCGTGCACGCGCTGTTCTACAACTTCACCCACGAGCGGGTGAGCCGCGCCGTGCCGGCGGCCTGGGGCTTCGCTCCGCCGAGCGAGGCCCTGAAGGCTCGCGCACGAGGATCGTCGCGTGCGCTCAGCCGGGCGCTGGGCCACGCAGCCGACGGCGCGGCGGTGGCACGGGCGGCGGAACTCGCCACACGTGCCGCTCGGTCGGCTCCCCTCGAGGGCCGAGCCCTCTTCGCGGCCAACCGCTCCCTGCCGGTGCCCGACGAGCCCCTGGCCCGACTGTGGCACGCGGCGACGCTTCTGCGTGAACACCGCGGCGACGCTCACGTCGCGGCTCTGCTCGCCGCCGGGATCGGCGGCCGCGAATCACACGTCCTCCACGCGATCGCAAGCGGGATCCCGCGCGATGTCTACACGCCGGCCCGCGACTTCGACGACGCGGAGTGGACGGCACGACGCGAGAGCCTCCACGAGAGAGGGCTCGTCTCGGGCGATCAGCTGTCCCCGCGTGGACGACGGCTCACCACCGGGGTCGAGGAACGAACCGACCAACTGGCCGCCACCGCCTACGACACGCTGACCACCAGCGAGAGAGACGAACTCGCCCGCCTCCTGCGCCCCCTGACCCGTGCCGTGGTGCGCGAGGGCGACATTCCCCTGGACAACCCCATGGGACTGAACCTGCGCGAGTCACTCGACCGGCGTCACCAGGACAGCCGGACCTAGGCACAGCCAGACCTGGAGACAGCCAGACCTAGGCTTCGTCCATGCAGAGCAGCGAAGACGAGCCGTATGTGGCCGCCAGGCAACTGGCCGGCGGAGTCGGCTTGAGCGAGGCGCTCGATGTGACGGCTCCGGAGGCCTGGATCGGCCTCGACCTCGCGGTGCGCGAACTGGCCTGGCGGCAGCCGGAGCTGTTCCACTCGAAGGCGTCCCCGGCCGGACGGCGGTTGACCTGGAAGCAGGACGCGCCGCTTCCCCACGTCACCTGGTCCCGGGAGCCCGCTGACGCCGAACTCGCCCTCGCCCTCTGCCACCCCGACGGGCACATGCGCGAGGCCGCGCCGGCCCACGCCGAGAAACGGCCTGCGCTGCTCGCGCTGGTGGTCATCCGCTGCACGGACTGGGCAGGCCCGGTACGGGGGCGGGCCCGCGCGCTCCTGGCCGAGGTGCCGCCGCACCGCCTTGCCGAGCACGCCACGCTGATTCTGCGTGTCGGCTGCCGCTACCGGGGACGCTTCGCCCAGGACCTCCTGACCGTGGCGCTCCGCGCGGGCCCGGCGGTGCAGGTCGAGGCACTGCTCGACAGCGGAGACCGGGCCACAGCCCGCCTCGCGCACCGCGTCGCCGTCGAACGACGGCTCCTCTCCGCGACGCGGCTCGCGCGGACGGCGGCCCGCCGGCACGACATCGTGATCCAGGACCTGTGCGCCGACGCGGCCGTGGCCACCCTCGGCGAGGGGACGGCCGAAGAGTTCACCGAGGTCGTGGCGCCGCTGCTCGCGTCCCGGCAGTCCCGGGTCAGGTCGGCCGGGGTCACCGCGCTGCGCCGGATCGGGCGGCACTCCGGCGCCGAGGCGTACCTCACCGACCGGTCCCCCGTGGTGCGGGCCTGCTCCAGGTGGGTGCTGCGTCAGGCGGACGTCGACCCGGCGCCGCTGTACCGCGCGCTGTGCACCGACCCCGCCGCCCGGCCCGCCGCCGCCGTGGGCCTCGGCGAGTGCGGGGTCCGCGAGGACGCGGACCTGATCCGGGGGCTTCTGACACATCCGGTCCCCGGGGTACGCGCCTGCGCGGTGGCGGGGCTGCGGGCGCTGGACGCGGTGCGTGCCGACGACGTACGACCGCTCCTGGACGACCCGTCGGCGGCGGTGGTCCGGCAGGCGACCGCGGCGCTGCTGCCCTCGGCCGACCGCGTGCCACGGGAACTGCTGCGCGGACTTCTGGCCGCGGGCCGCCCGCGCCACCAGCGGGTCGCCGCGATCCGGCTGCTGCGGGCGGTCGGGGTGCGAGCGGCCGACCCCATCACCTTTCCGGGTCCGACCGGCTCAGCACGGTCATGCCCGGAAGGCGGTGACTTCTCGACCTGATTCGACGAGGTGAGGACCTTCATGCCCTCCCGCCCGCGGCGCCACAGGGTGAACTGGACCGCCGTAAGGCCAAGTTGGGGCGCACTCTTCCCCGGCGACGTCGAAAGCCCATGGCCCGTCACCGCGCGGGCGTGCTGCTCGCCGGACCCCGAGGTCAGGTCACCTGGAGCGCGGGTGCGGTGCGTTCCCCCGAGCCCCGGACGATCAGTCGGGTGGGGACGGTGACGGTACGGGCGCGGGAGCGGTCGCCGTCCAGGCGTGCCAGGGCGGCGGTGGCTGCCGCTCTGCCGATTTCCTCGGGGTCCTGGGCGACGACGGTCAGGGCGGGTTCGAGGGCTTCGGCGAGCGGGACGTCGTCGAAGGCGACGAAGGCGATGTCCTTCCGCCTGCTGCGGGACAGCTCGGCGACGATGCCGAGGGCGACCATGTTGTTGCCGGCGAACAGGGCCGTGGGGGGATCCGCCGACTCGAGCAGCTGGGCGGTCGCGGTCGCGGCGCCCTTCTGGTCGTGGGCGTTGGTGACCAGGGAGCGATCGTAGGTGAGGCCTGCCTCCTCCAGGGCCGACCGGTACCCCTTCAGGCGCTCGCGACGGGTGTAGAGGTTGAGAGGCAGGTCGCCGACGAAGCCGATGCGCCGGTGGCCGTGCTCGATCAGGTGGGCGACACCGTCGTGGGCGCCCGTGCGGTTGGAACTGACGACGTGGTCCGTGGCCAGGCCCATCCCCGGTCGGTCGATGAAAACGACGGGCAGGCCCGCGGCGCGGTGGGACTTGAGGTGGGAGTGGTCGGCGCCGACGGACGGCACGAGCATCAGGATGCTGACGCGGCGGGCGAGGAACTTGTCCGTCAGCGCGCGTTCACGGTCGGGGTCGTCCGCGGACGAGCCCATGAGCAGGGTCAGGCCGCGGTCGCGGACGGTGTCCTCGATGCTGCCGGCCACCGCTCCGAAGAAGGGGTTGCCGAGGTCCGGGATGACCAGTCCCACGGTGGTGTCGGGTCCGCCGACGCGGATGTTGCGTGCCATGAGGTTCGGCTGGAAGCCGAGTCTGGCCACGGCGGCGAGCACCTGTTCCCTGGTACGGGCCGAGGCGGGCCCGTCCCCGTTGAGGACGCGGGAGACGGTCTTGGCGCTGACACCCACTTCGTGGGCGACGTCAGCCAGCGTGGGGCGGCGGTTCGCTGCCATGGAGGAACGGCTCCTGTGCTCGTCGGTTCCGGCCGCGGACTCGGCCGGAACCTGTGAGTGCTGTCAGTCCTGCATCAACTGGCCCGGACGCCGGCGGCCTTCGCCGCCTCGGAATCCGCTACGACAGTATCGCCGTCGGCATCGACGGTGAGCGCGCCGGTCATGATGGCGACGACCTCGGCCATCGAGTAGTCGGAGGGCTTGATCACAGCGGCGCGACGGCCCAGCCGGTGGACGTGGATCCGGTCGGCGATCTCGAAGACGTGCGGCATGTTGTGGCTGATCAGGACGACCGGCATGCCCTTGTCGCGGACGCGACGGATGAGTTCGAGGACCTGGGCGGACTCCTTGACCCCGAGGGCGGCGGTGGGTTCGTCCATGACGACGACGCTGCGGGCCCAGGCGACCGAGCGGGCGACGGCCACGGCCTGCCGCTGGCCGCCGGAGAGGGTCTCGACCGACTGCGTGAGCGAGCGCAGTCCGATCTTCAGGTCGGCCATGTGCTCGGCTGCCTCCTGGCGCATGCGCTTCTTGTCGAGCATGCGGAAGACACTGCCGAGGACGCCGGGGCGGCGTAGTTCGCGACCCAGGAACATGTTCGAGGCGATGTCCATCGAGGCGGCCACGGCGAGGTCCTGGTAGACCGTCTCGATGCCGTGGGCGCGTGCGCTCTGCGGGCCGGAGAACTGGACGCGTTCGCCGTTGAGGCGTATCTCGCCCGCGTCGGGGACCAGCGCGCCGGTGAGCGCCTTGATCAGGCTCGTCTTGCCGGCACCGTTGTCGCCGATGACGGCGAGCACCTCACCGGGCAGGAGGTCGAAGTCCGCGCCGTCGATGGCGGTGACCTGGCCGTAGCGTTTCACCAGGCCGCGTGCGCTCAGGACGGGGGTGGGGGAATCGGTGGTCATCGGGCCTTCCTCCGGGAGATCTGGTCGACGGTCACCGCGAGGATGACCAGGACTCCGGTGATCAGCGTCTGGTAGATGGAGGCGACACCCATCAGCTGCAGGCCGTTGCGGAAGACACCGACGATGAGGACGCCGATGAAGGTGCCCAGGACCGATCCGCGACCGCCGAAGAGGCTGGTGCCGCCGAGCACCACGGCGGTGATGCTGTCGAGGTTGTCGGTCTGGCCCGCCTGCGGGTCACCGACTCCCGTGCGTGAGATGAGCAGCAGGGCGGCGACGCCGTAGAGGAGGCCGGCCACGGTGTAGATGCCGATGGTCAGGCGGGAGGTGCGGATGCCGTTGAGGCGGGCTGCTTCCTGGCTGTTGCCCAGGGCGTAGACGTGCCGGCCCCAGCCGGTGCCGCTCAGCGCGTAGGCGAGGAGCAGGAACAGGGCGATGGTGACCAGGGAGCCGTAGGTGATGTCGGTGTGGCCGAGCGGGAAGGTCTGCCCGAGGGCCGTCAGCGGGCCGGGCAGGTCGGTGACGGTCTGTTCCTCGGAGTAGATGTGGGTCAGGGCGAAGGCCACGTTGAGCATGCCGAGGGTGACGATGAACGGCGGCAGCGGGATCTTCTGCACCAACAGGCCGTTGACCAGACCGAATCCGCCGCACACGACCAGGCCCAGAGCGATGGCGAGCAGCGGGGGCAGGGAGCCCTGGGCGGCCATCTTGGCGATCACGATGCTGCCGAACGCCATCACGGCTCCGCAGGACAGATCGATGCCCGCGGTGAGGATGATCAGGGTCTGGCCGATGGCGAGGGTGCCGACGACCATGACCTGCTGCACGATGAGGGAGAAGTTCCCGCCGGAGAGGAACTGGTCGGTCGAGAAGGCGAAGAAGGCGCAGGCCAGAAGGAGGGCGGCCAACGGGCCGGTGGTCGGTGCCGTCAGCAGTCTGCGGGCCGTGGCAGGAGCTTTCAGCTCGGCGTACGGCGTCGTCGTGGCTGTCATGCGAAGTCCTTGTCGGAAGACAGAAGTCCTGGTCGGAGGACAGGCTGGGCGGCCGTCCCGAGCCGCGTCGGGATCATGCGGGCCGGCCGCCCGCGGAAGAGCGGGGTGTCGTACGGTCGTGCGTCGGCTCAGCCCCAGCAGTTCTCCAGGCCGAAGGCGGTGTCCTTGGCCGTGACGCCCGACTGCGCCTTGTCGGTGATCAGGGTGACGCCGGTGTCGGTGTAGCCGGACACCTTCTTGCCGCCCTTCGCGTACGTCACGGCGGCCTTGACACCCTCGGCGGCCATCTTCAGCGGGTACTGCTGAGAGGTGGCGGCGATCTTGCCGTCCTTCACCGCCTGGGTTCCGGTGCAGCCTCCGTCGACGGAGACGATCAGCACGTCCTTCTCCCGGCCCTTGGCCTTCAGAGCGGTGTACGCGCCCAGGGCGGCGGGCTCGTTGATCGTGTACACGACGTTGATGCCGGGCTCCTTCTGGAGGCAGTTCTCCATGGCGGTCTGCCCCTTGGCCTGGTCGCCGCCCGTGTCCTGGGCGCAGGCGACGTCCTTGTCGGTGGCGCCGAAGCCCTTCAGGAAGCCCTCGTGCCGCTGAACGCCGACGGAGACACCGGGCGCGAGGTCGAGGGCGGCGATCTTCGCGGTCTTGCCCTTCATGGCGGCCTTGGCGTACTCGCCGATCAGCTCACCGGCCTTGACGTTGTTGGTGGCGAAGAGGGCGTCGGCCGCGCTCTGCGGCTCCGTCGGCGTGTCCAGGGCGATCACCAGGACGCCCTTGGCGCGGGCCTTCTGGATCGCGGGCACGATCGCCTTGGAGTCGTTCGGGGTGATCAGGATGCCCTTCACCCCGGCGGCGACCATGTTCTCGATCGCGGTGACCTGGCCGGCGTTGTCACCGTCGAACTTGCCTGCCGCGGTGGAGAGTTGGACGCCTTCCTGCTTGGCGGCCTTCTCCGCGCCCTCCTTCATCTTCACGAAGAACGGGTTGGTGTCGGTCTTGGTGATCAGGCCGACCTTCACATCGCCCGAACCGGAGCTCGCGGAACCGCTTCCGGAGCCGGATCCGCAGGCTGCCAGGGTGAGAACCGCGGCGCCGGTGCACGCGGCGGCTCTGAGGAGGGAGAGGGTCGGACGAGTGGTGAGTGACATGAACGAACTCCTGCGGGATCGCGAGCGGTGCGGTCGGCATACGGGTACGTCGGTTCAGGCAGTGTCATCGTTGACATATGTCATCGTTGACACTGCCTGGCGAGGATGATGGACTCCGCATCCCGGCAACGTCAATGCCTTGCACCTGTCACAAATCGGCAACGTCCGTGGCGCCCGGTCCGGGGCCGTGCGGCAGCCGCCTCGCGGCGCGCCCCGATCCGCCGTACGTCCGCAGAGGAGAGCAGCCCATGAGCCCGCACGGAATCACCGTCCTGGGAGAGTGCGTCGCGGACGCGTTCGTCGAACCGGCAGGCGGCGCCGGTGAACTCGCCCTGCGTGTGCTGCCGGGCGGTGGACCGGCCAACACGGCCGTGGCCCTGGCACGGCTCGGCACTCCGGCCCGCTTCCTGGCGCGCCTGTCCGGTGACGTGTTCGGCCGCCTCTTCCGGGCCCACCTGGAGGCGTCCGGGGTGGACCTCTCGCACGCCGTCCCGGCCGTCGAGCCCAGCACGCTGGCCGTGGCGGAACTGGATGCCCTGGGGCAGGCGTCGTTCTCGTTCCACGCCCAGCACACGGCCGACTGGCAGTGGACCGCGGCGGAACTGGCCCGGGTGAGCCTCTCCGGAACAGCCTGTGTCCACACCGGGTCACTGGCCCTGGTGCGCGAGCCCGGTGCGGCGGTGGTGGAGGAGTTCCTCACGACGGCCGCCCCGCAGGCCACCGTCAGCATCGACCCCAACGTACGGCCGCTGCTGGTGCGCCCCGAGACCTACCGCGCCCGGCTGGCCGACTGGTGCGCGCTCGCGGACGTGCTGCGGCTGAGCGAGGACGACCTGGGTCTGCTCCTGCCGGACACGCCGCCCGAGCAGGCGTGCGACATCTGGCACGCCGCGGGTGCGCGGCTCGTCGTGATCACGCGGGGTGCCGGCGGCGCCCTGGTCTCGCTGGACGGCGAACGGGCGCGGGTGCCCGCGGTGGTGACGTCCGTCGTCGACACGGTCGGCGCGGGGGATTCCTTCACCGCCGGCCTGCTGCACCAGCTCGGCGCCCGCGGACTTCTCGGCGGCCGCCTCGAGAGCCTCCGCCTCGCCGACGTCGTCGAAGCCTGCCGGTTCGCCGCACAGGTGGCCGCCCTGACGTGCTCGGTCGCCGGCCCCAACCCGCCCTGGCGACACCAGGTGACACAGCTCGTGACCGCCGACGGCGCCTGACGGGAAGCGGGGCCCGGCCCGCTCAGTCCTGTCCGAGTCGTTGACGCACCGGCCGGAGTACCCACATCATCGGGGCCACTTGATGTCATCGATGACACAAGTCATCGATGACATTCCCTGCCGATGCCGTGGACGACGGCATGGGCGGGGTCTCGACGTCGGCTCCGTCCGCGCCAGAACGCTCCGCCGCGTGGACGGCCCCAGCACAGGAGACACCATGAGCTCTGCAGCATCCCGGCATGCCCGCGCCCGGTGGTTCGCGGCCGCGGTGACCGTCTGCGCTCTGTCCGCGACCCCGCTCGCCCCACGGGCTCTCGCATCCGACACCCCGCCGTACTCCGAGACCTACCGGCCGCAGTTCCACTTCACGCCGGAGAAGAACTGGATGAACGACCCCAACGGCCTCGTGTACTACCAAGGCGAATACCACCTCTTCTACCAGTACAACCCCGACGGCGACTCCTGGGGGAACATGTCCTGGGGACACGCGGTCAGCACGGACCTCGTGCACTGGAAGCAGCTGCCGCTGGCCCTGTCGCACGACGACCAGGAGATGGTGTTCTCCGGCAGCGCGGTGGTCGACCGGGACAACAGCACCGGCTTCGGCACCAGGAGCGACCCGCCCATGGTGGCGATCTACACCAGCCACTCCAAGGACGGGGGAAGGCAGGCCCAGTCCCTCGCCTACAGCACCGACCGCGGCCGTACCTGGACCAAGTACCGGGGAAATCCCGTCCTCGACATCGGGTCCACGGAGTTCCGCGACCCCAAGGTCCAGTGGTACCAGCCGACCAGAAGCTGGCTGATGACGGTGTCGCTGTCGACCGAGCACAAGGTGCGGTTCTATTCGTCCAAGAACCTCAAGGACTGGCGGCTGCTCAGCGATTTCGGACCGGCCGGCGCGACGGGTGGCGTGTGGGAATGCCCCGACCTGTTCCCCCTCGCGGTCGACGGCGACAGGAACCACGTCAAGTGGGTGCTGGTCGTCAACATCAACCCCGGCGGCATCGCGGGCGGTTCGGCCGCCCAGTACTTCGTCGGCGACTTCGACGGCAGGAAGTTCACCGCCGACGGACCGGGCACCTACACGCCACCCGCAGGTGACCTCCTGCAGAACTTCGAAGCCTCCGACTTCGGGACGTGGACAACCACCGGCATCGCGTTCGGCCAGGCACCCGCGGCCGGGACACTGGAGGGGCAGAACCCCGTCGACGGCTTCGAAGGCGGGAGACTCGCCAACAGCTTCCACGGGGGCGACGCCACCACCGGCACGCTGACCTCGCCCTCCTTCACCGTCGACCGTCCGTACCTGAACTTCAAGGTCGGTGGCGGGCGTCACCCCCATGCGCAGGGCACGGTGCTCGCCGACTTCGAGGGCGGCACCTACGCCGACTGGACCACCACCGGTGACGCCTTCGGCACCGCCCCGGCCACCGGAACCCTGCCGGGACAGCAGGAGGTCTCCGGCTGGCTGGGAGCCGGCCTGGTCGACAGCTTCCTCGGCGGCGACGCCACCACCGGGACCCTGACCTCCCCCGAGTTCACCCTCGACAAGGACTACGTCAACTTCCTCGTCGGTGGCGGAAACCACCCGGCCTGGTCCGGCAACCCCACCACCGTCGAGCTCCTCGTCGACGGCGAACCGGTCCGCAGCGCCACCGGACACGACACCGAGGCCCTCGACCTGACCTCCTGGGACGTCCGCGACCTCGCGGGCAGAAAGGCGCGGATAAGGATCGTCGACGCCAACACCGGCGGTTGGGGCCACATCAACGTCGACCACCTCGTCCTTTCCGACACCCGCGCCCGGCCCGAGGAGACGTCCGTCAACCTGATCGTCGACGGCCAGGTGGTCCGCAGCGCCACCGGTTCTGACAGCGAGACCATGGACTGGGCCTCCTTCGACATGCGGCCCTACGCCGGCGGAACCGCCCGCATCCAGATCGTCGACACGGAAACCGGCGGCTGGGGTCACCTCCTCGCCGACCAGTTCACCGCGGCCGACGCTCCCGCCAAGTCCGCCCCGCAGCGCGCCGACTGGGCCGACCACGGCAAGGACTACTACGCGGCGGTCTCCTGGGAGGACGCGCCGGGCGGCAAGCGGTACATGATCGGCTGGATGAACAACTGGGACTACGCCGGCACCGTCCCCACCTCGCCCTGGCGCGGCGCGCAGAGCGTCCCCCGGGAGATGGCCCTGCGCACCGTCGACGGCCGGATCCGCCTGACGAGCAAACCGGTGAGCAGCCTGACGTCCCTGCGGCAGGAGCCCCCGGCATCCGCGGCCGGAATCACCGTCACGAACACCTCGCAGCCCCTGTCCGATCCCGCGGCCGAGGGCAGGGCGCTCGACATCGAGGCGACCTTCTCCGTCAAGGACGCCCGGCGGTTCGGCCTGAAGGTGCGCACCGGCGCCCGCGGCGAGGCGACCGTCATCGGCTACGACACCGCGACACGGGAACTGTATGTCGACCGCACCCGCTCCGGCGCCGGGGATTTCGACGACCGTTTTCCGGGCGTCCAGACGGCACCGCTGAAGGCCGAGAACGGCAAGGTGAGACTGCGCGTCCTGGTCGACTGGTCGTCCGTCGAGGTCTTCGGCGGCGCGGGCGAAGCCGTGATCACCGACCAGATCTTCCCCGACCCCGCCGACGAGGGAGTGCAGGTCTTCGCGGAGAACGGCTCGGTGAAGCTGGACCAGGCCCGGGTCTGGAACGTCAACTCCATCCACTGACAGGACACATGACCATGAAGAAGACCCTGCTCGCCGAGTTCACCGCCAAAGAGGGAGCCGAGCCCGAGGTATCCCGCCTGATCCGGGACTACGCCGGGAAAGTACGGGAGGAAGAAGGCAACCTCGCCTTCGACGTCTACACCAAGTCGTCCAGCCCGCGCGCCTACTGGATCTTCGAGGTGTACCGGGACGAGGACGCCTTCCAGGCCCACCTCCACGCCCCGTACGGCGGCCCCTTCAACGCCGCGCTCACCCCACTGATCGAGGAGGACGCCTCCGTGCTGACGTTCCTCGACCCGGCGGCCTGACCGAGGGCGGCCGCCCCGCGCGCGGAGACGGGCGACATGACGGCACCGGATCGCGGCTCACCGCACGGCGACCGAGGCCGGGCCGCCGTGAGCCTGCCGTACACAGAAAGCGGCGTAGGTGTCCGTCGTCTCCGTGGCGGACGCCGCGCCGACCGCACGGCGTCGGTCGGGCTGCCACCGGGACGCCTGCGACGGTCGGGGCACGTCCCGGCCCGTGGCCCGGTTTCAGGCTCCGCTCCGCGGAGGGTCGAGCAGCCAGGTCACCGGGCGTCCGGGGTCCGGGTCGTACCGGCAGGACGCCCCGGTGCGGATGGTTTCGCGCAGTAGCCGGGCGAGGGTGGGGTCGTGCCGCTGGATGCGGTCGGGGGCGGCGGCGATCGCTTTGCGCACCGCGACTCGCGCCCGCTCGTCGGTCGCCACTGAAGCGGCGCCGCCGACCGCCCAGGCCGGTGACCGTGCGGACCTCGGCGAGCAGCGCGTCGCGTTGCCCTCCCGTGTCGGTTGAGGCCGTCACTGGAAGGCGTGAGCTCGCGGCGTCACCTTGTGAGGTCACATGTCCTGTACGACCATGGCGCCGGCCGAGCCGCCACGGCGATCACGGCTGAGGGTGCGCCCTGGCGGCGTCCAGCCAGAGGACGCCCGCAGGTGCCGCGGATCGCGTCGCGGGGCCCGGGCGTCAGGCGGTCCCGTTCTTCGACGCCGACCGCGCCGACTGCCGAATGGCGTCGCCGATCGTGGCCGGATCCCGTCGGGACCAGGGCAAACATGACCCGGCCGTGATCAGCGCATCGAGTTAATGTCAGCGTATTTCCTTGTTTCGGGGAGCAAAGGGGCCATTAGTGTTCCCCCTGGATTCGGACGGATTCCCGCCCTGTGTGCGCCTGGCTCGCCGTCGCCCGGTGTCGTCCTCATCCGCGCATCACCGTCCCCGATCGTGGAGAGCCTGCCCGATGACTGTTGACTCGAGCTCGGAAGCCCAGCTGGAGCCGCCCCGGCAATCCAGCTTGGGCACAGCCGCCGCCCGCAACCTCGCCACGACGACCAAGTCCGTGCCGCAGATGCGGGAGATCACCTCCCGCTGGCTGCTGCGCATGCTGCCGTGGGTGGAGACCGAGGGCGGTGTCTACCGGGTGAACCGTCGTCTGACCCACACCGTCGGGGACGGAAGGGTGGAGTTCGTACTCGCCGACGGGGACCGGTTCGGAGAGCACGCCCTGCTGGACGAAGGCGCCCGGTGGGAACAGACCGCCACCGCCGAGACCCCGGGCACGCTGATCCTCGTGCCGGACGCGGTCGGGGTCCTGGAGAACGTGCAGATCGCCCGCCGGCCCAGGTGACCCACGGCCGTACGGCCAGTACGACGCCCCGGACTCCACAGGGTCCGTCGCGCATGCCCGCAAGCCCTCGGACAGCCGCCCACCCACCAAGGAGCACGCATGCCCGCGCCTGAGCCGCATCCCCTTCAACCGAGACCGCCATCGGGCCTGTTGGAGGACGTGCCCCGTGCCGCCGCTCACGTACTCGCCGACGCCGTGGCCTCCGCCCGCGAGGCCGCGGCCGCCCTCGGCCACCCTCCCTGCACGCCCTCCCCGCTCCCTGCGGTGTCCGAGGCGGCCACGTCACCCCTCGGCGCACCGTCGGTCACGGCGCCGGCGCCGGTCACCGCGCTGCAACGGGTCCTGAGAGGTCCCACCGGTCTGGGCACGGCGAGCCTGCGCATCTCCCTGCCCGAGGAACTGCCTGCACCGTCGGCCGCCACGGCGGAGGGGGAGGCGATCCCCGGTCTCTACTACCACCCGATCGCCGAGCCGGACCCGGTGCGGGTCGAAGAGGTCAGCCGAAGGATCAAGTCCTGGGCACTCGACGAGGTCACCCTCTACCCCGACGACTGGGAGGAGGAGTTCGACGGCTTCTCCGTCGGCCGCTACATGGTCGGGTGCCATCCCGACGCACCCAGCGTCGACCACCTGATGCTCGCCACACGCCTCATGGTGGCCGAGAACGCCGTGGACGACTGCTACTGCGAGGACCACGGCGGATCGCCCGTCGGTCTCGGCGAGCGGCTGCTGCTGGCGCACACCGCGCTCGACGCTTTGCACACCACGGCGGAGTACCAGCCGCAGTGGGCGGCGTCGCTGCACGAGGACGCGCCCCGGCGCGCCTACCGCTCCGCCATGGAGTACTTCGTCCGAGCGGCAAGCCCCTCCCAGGCGGACCGGCTACGCCACGACATGTCCCGGCTGCACCTGGGATACCTCGCCGAGGCGGCCTGGGCCCAGACGGACCACGTCCCCCAGGTGTGGGAGTACCTGGCGATGCGCCAGTTCAACAACTTCCGCCCCTGCCCCACCATCACCGACACCGTCGGCGGCTACGAGCTTCCGGCGGACCTGCACGCCCGACCGGCCATGCAGAAGGTCATCGCCCTCGCGGGAAACGCGACGACCGTCGTGAACGACCTGTACTCGTACACCAAGGAACTCGACGCGCCCGGCCGGCACTTGAACCTGCCCGTCGTGATCTCCGAACGTGAGGGGCTCTCCGACCGCGACGCCTACCTGAAGTCGGTCGAGATCCACAACGAACTCATGCACGACTTCGAGTCCGCGGCCGCACAGCTGGCCGCCGAATGTCCGGTTCCCAGTGTGCAGCGCTTCGTCCGCGGCGTGGCCGCCTGGGTCGACGGCAACCACCACTGGCACCGGTCGAACACCTATCGCTACAGCCTGCCCGACTTCTGGTAAGAGAATGGACTCATCCGTGACCAACGCCGAACTCACCGCCACCGCCGAATCCGTCCCCGCCTCCGTCCCCGGAGCACTGCGCATCCCCGGCCCGGCGACGCCGTACCAGGGAGACATCGCCCGCTACTGGGACGGCGAGGCGAGGCCCGTGAACCTGCGCCTCGGCGATGTCGACGGCCTGTACCACCACCACTACGGCATCGGTGAAATCGACTCCGCCGCACTCGGCGACCCGGCGGACGCCGCGTACGAGAAGAAACTGATCGCCGAACTCCACCGACTGGAGTCGGCCCAGGCCGAGTTCCTCCTGGGGCACCTCGGCGACATCGAGCCGCGGGACACCCTGCTGGACGCCGGCTGCGGCCGCGGTGGCTCGATGGTGATGGCCCACCAGCGATTCGGCTGCACGGTCGAAGGCGTCACGCTGTCGGCCAAGCAGGCGGACTTCGCCAACAGCCGGGCCCACGAACTCGGCATGCAGGACCATGTCCGCGCCCGCGTCTGCAACATGCTCGGCACACCGTTCGCCACCGGTTCGGTGGCCGCGTCGTGGAACAACGAGTCGAGCATGTACGTCGACCTGCACGACCTGTTCGCCGAACACTCCCGCGTGCTCGAGGTCGGCGGCCGCTACGTGACCATCACCGGCTGCTGGAATCCGCGGTACGGGCAGCCGTCGAAGTGGGTCTCGCAGATCAACGCGCACTTCGAGTGCAACATCCACTCGCGCCGGGAGTACCTGCGCGCCATGGCCGACAACCGCCTCGTGCCGCAGGCCGTGATCGACCTGACCCCCGACACCCTGCCCTACTGGGAACTGCGGGCCACATCCTCCCTGGTGACGGGCATCGAGGAAGCCTTCATCAACTCCTACAGGGACGGGTCGTTCCAGTACCTCCTCATCGCGGCCGACCGCGTCTGACCGCGCGCTGACGGGAAGGGCCTGCCGACGACACGGGTCCTTCCCGCTCAGTGGGACGGACGGTCCGCTGTGACCAGCCACGACGTGCTGCGCAGCCGCACCGTGCCGTCCGCTGCCACGTGGTCGCGCAGATGGGCCGTCAGGATGTGCTGGGCGCGGGCCTGTGCGGTCGTGTCGACCTGTGCCAGCAGGTGGCAACCGGGTCCCGAGCCCAGCATGAACTCCGCCGCGTCCTCGGCTCCATGTCCCCATGTCCCGTAGGTCTGCGTCTCGTTGACGGTGACGTCGGTGAGTCCGGCGGCGGTGAGGAGGTCACGGACGCGGTCCGGAGCGGCCAGGGAGAACATGCCGGGCAGGCCCGGCCTCCCGAAGTCGCCGATCGGCAGGACGTCACGCAGCGACTCCATCGCCGACACCCAGTCGTTGAGCCCGGCGCCGGCCGGGCAGACGAAGGCCAGGCGTCCACCGGGCCGCAACGCCCGGCCGACGTTGCCGAAGGCCGCCACCGGGTCGGCGAAGAACATCACCCCGTAGCGGCTGATCGCCGCGTCGAACGCGCCCGCCTCGAAGGGGTGCACCTGGGCGTCGCCCTGGGTGAAGGCGATGTTGGCGAGGCCCTCCCGCTGCGCGCGGGACCGCGCCTCGGCCAGCATGGGCGCGGAGAGGTCGAGGCCCAGCGCGTGCCCCCGGGGTGCGCGGCGGGCGGCGAGCCGGGTGGTCTGCCCGGAGCCGCAGCCCAGGTCGAGGACCCGGTGGTCCGGGGTGATTCCGGCGGCGTCGAGCAGCGGTTCGTCGAAGCCCTCGTTCACCGCGTTCCAGCGGTCCTGGTTGCGGGCCCAGTGCGCGCCTTCGGGGCCGTTCCACGCCTTTTCCTGCTCGGTGTTGACGATGTCCGGCACGGATGCCTCCTGGGGTGGACGAAGGAGAATGGGCGTGCGCCCAAACAGTATGGGCGTGTGCCCGAACTGGCAATCCCCGCTACCATCCGAGGAGTCACGGCCCCTGAGACAGGACGGGAGAGCGCCGCATGTCACCGCGCGGAGTGGCGACGCCGGACGTACGCGAGCGGCTGTTCGCGGCCGCCGAGCGCGTCGTGGAGAGGGACGGACCCGGCGCCCTCACCAGCCGGTCGGTCACCGTCGAGGCAGGCTGCGCCAAGGGCCTGCTGCACGCGCACTTCGCGGGGTTCGACGAGTTCGTGGCGGAGCTCTGCCTCGACCGGTTCGCGCGTACGGCGGTCAAGGCGCAGGCGCTGTCCGGCCTCGCCGGGCAGGGCACGGTGGCGCGGAATCTCGACGCCGTCGTCCTCGCGCTCTTCGACTCGGGCGGCCCCGCCCTGTCGGGCCTCGCCCTGAGCCGTACCGCGGCGGCGCAGCGCATCCGCTCGGCCATGGAGGGCGGGGCGCCCGGCTTCACCGCGATCCAGATGGCCGTCACCGGCTATCTGGAGGAAGAACGGAGACTGGGCCGGGTGGCGGAGACGATCAGCCCGGACACGGTGGCCCTCGCCATCGTCGGCACCGCCCACCATCTCCTGATGACCAGCTGGCCGGGCACGCCTGACCCGCGGCCCGTGATGACGCGCCTGGTGGCCGCACTGGTGGAGGCATAGGAGCTCCCGGACGGCTCCGCGACGGACGCTTCGGCGCCTGATGCGCCCCCTCCGGATCCGGGCGCCGCGGAGCGCCTCGCCCTTCCGGTGCGGGATCCAGTCGGTCACACCGGCCGGCGATCCCCGGAACCCCGGCGCCGCATCCGGCGTACGCCTCAGGACTGCTGCGCGGACCGGGAGCGGGACACCGCCAGGAAGGTCGTCACCAGTTCCCGTGCCCACTCGCCGGTGGCGGGCTGGTCGCTGAAGATGGCGCGGTAGTACAGCGGGCCGAGCAGGAAGTCGACGGCCTTTCCCACCTCGGGCGCGTGGCCGCCTCGGGCACGTTCGCGTTCGATGATGGCGCTGAGTTGTTCGTGACGGTCACCGGTGCAGGCACACCCGCCTTCCGGTCCGGAGCCGATGGTGGCCCGCATCAGGGCGAGTGTGTCGGGGTCGGCGAGGTCGGTGGCGACGTCGCCGAGCCAGCGTTCGAGGTCGCCGGCCAGGGAGCCGGAGTCGGGGACGACGACGTCGCCGCTGAAGCGGCTGGTGGCGACGTCGTTCAGCAGCTGGGCGGCCGATCCCCAGCGCCGGTAGACGGTGGTGGCGTGGACGCCCGCGCGGGCGGCGACGGCGGGGATCGTCAGTGCCTCCGCGGGTTCCTCCGCGAGGAGTTCCGCGACGGCACGGTGCACGGCCGCGCGCACCTTCGCGGAGCGGCCACCGGGGCGTACCTGGACTGCAGCGTCAACCATGACGGAATTATCGCACTGATCGCTGCGTTAGTGGTAGCGTCTTAACGCATCGATCACTGCGTTTGGAGAGATTCATGCCCGCCTCCGCCCTGCCCCAGCAGACGTCCCCACCCTCCACCCCGTCCCGAACGGGTTCCGGTCGGCGCGTCCTCGGCCGTCCGGCCGCCTTCGCCGCGCTCGCGGTCGTCTTCGTGCTCTTCATGGCCGCCTCCAGCGCGCCCTCCCCGCTCTACGTCGTCTACCAGCAGCAGTGGCACTTCTCCACGACGACGCTGACCACGGTGTTCGCGATCTACGTGCTCGGGATGATCGCGGCCCTGCTGGTGCTCGGCGCTCTGTCCGACCATCTCGGCCGCCGCCCGGTCCTGCTGTCCGCGCTCGCTCTCGAAGCGGTGTCGATGGTGCTGTTCCTCACCGCGGACGACGTCGCCCTGCTGCTGACCGCGCGCCTGGTCCAGGGCATCGCCACCGGCGCCGCCATGACCACTCTCGGCGCCGCCCTGGCCGACCTCAACCCCGCCCACGCACCCCACCGCGCCGGCGTCATCACCGGCGCGGCCCCCACCTTCGGGCTGGGCCTGGGCGCCCTGGGCACGGGCTTCCTCGTCGAGTACGGGCCGCACCCCACCCGCCTGGTGTACACGCTGCTGCTGGCCGCCCTGCTGGTGGCCGGAGCCGCCGCTGCGGCGCTGCCGGAGACGTCGCTGCGCCGCCCGGGCGCCGCCCGCTCGCTCCAGCCGCGCCTGAGGATCGCGCCGCATCTGCGGACCGACCTGCTGCGCCTGGTGCCGATCCTCGTCGCGAGCTGGGCCCTCGGCGGCCTGTACCTCTCGCTCGGACCGTCCGTCGCCGTCGGCCTGTTCGGACTCTCCAGCCATGTCGTCGGCGGTCTGGTGGTCACGCTGCTGACCGTGCCGGCCTCGCTGACCGCGTTCGCCCTGCGCGGCTGGCCCACCTCGCGCACCCTCACCCTCGGCGCGAGCCTGCTGCTGGCCGGCACCGCCGTCGCCCTGACCGGCGTCGAGGAGGACTCCCTGCTCACGGCCGCGCTGGGTACCGTCGTCGCCGGGGTCGGATTCGGCGCCTCGTCGCTCGCCAGTTTCGGCACCCTGGCCCGGATGGCCGCCCCCGCCGAACGCGGCGAGCTGTTCTCCGTGGCCTTCGTGATCTCCTACCTGTCCTTCAGCGTGCCCGCCGTCATCGCCGGCATCGCCGTCACGCACACCGGCCTGCACGAGACGTCCGTCGCCTACGCCGGAACAGTGGCCGTCCTCTCCTCCCTCGCCCTGCTCGCCCAGGCACTCCGCCCGCACCGCACACCCCGCAGGGAGACCTGCCCCCAGACGTGACGAACGCGGGACGCGAGCTGCGGGGCGCGGGACGCCGGGCGGCTCCGGCCCCCGTACCGGCGCGGCCCCGTGCGTCGACCAAGGCCGGGTCCCACCCCCGGCTGCACCACACCTACCCCCGTGCCCTTCAGAACGCACCCGTCCCGGTTTACCGCCCGCTTGCTCCGCACACCGCTGTGGGGGGGCTTCCCCCCGTGGGGTGTGCCCCCCCCACAACGAAAAACACCAAGCAGA
>NZ_JBEXCW010000119.1:0-20535 GCF_040605435.1 Streptomyces sp. NPDC005574 | reverse complement strand
GAAAGAACACCCGACCCACTCCACGCCACGACGTGCACACACCCCGCAAAACAGCGGCGGCGAAACAGCGAACGAAGAAGTCGACCACCCCACGACCACGCCGCACAGGTTAAAGATCAAGTTAGAAGCTCGGAATCGCGAAGGCGGGTTTCCGGTGATCCGCTGGGGACCCGGAGCACCGCCCCCGGAGAAGCGCCGGTCGCCTCCGGCCCGGGCAGGGGGCCCTTTCGAATGCGGGTCCAACGTGGCCCAGGCCGGGACGAGTTCATCAGGTGCAGGTGGCGACGCCGTCCAGCCAGGCGGGGCCCTGGATGTAGATGTTGGTCATCCATGCCCTGTAGTCGGGCAGGTAGGACCAGGCGTCGTTGGTGTAGCCGTCGGAGGTGACCGACTCCGCGTGCTTCTGGCACTGGACGCGGATCGTCGTGGAGTCCGGGAAGGCGTAGACGCGGGTGGCGCCGACGGACGGTGCGGCCTTGGTCCAGACGCCTGTTCCCCAGGTCTGGAAGACGTGCCCGGTCACGGGGCCGGTGTTGACACGCAGTGCCCCGAAGTAGTCGCCGTCCAGGCGGACGTCGCTGACCATGAGCTTGGTGCCGGACTTCCGGGCCTCGACCATCTTGCCCGCGCCCAGGTAGATGGCGATGTGATGCAGGTCGTCCGAGGTGCCCCACGCCAGCAGGTCGCCCGGCAGCAGTGGAGCAAGGCCCTGGCCGGCGGTGAAGCGCTCCGCGGCCCGGTGTGTGTAGTACTGGCTGCTGGCGTCACCGTCGAGGAGGTCCGACCCGGTGGCCTGGGCGTAGGCGTAGCGGACGAGCCCCGAGCAGTCGAAACCGCGGCGCTCGGGGTCGTGTTCGCTGGCCGGGTCGGTGGGGTCCACCTGCCCGTACGTGGCGCCGGGCTGCGCGCCGTGGCCGCCGCCCCACGAGTACCAGACGCCTGCCGCCACCTGCGCGCAGGCCGCGGCGACGGCCCGCTCGGCCGCGGCGGAGGCGCCCGGCGCGAGGACGGCGCACGTGCCGTCGGCGGCGCGGGCCGGAGCTGGAGCGGACGCGTGGGCTGCCCCGGGCGTCCAGAGGAGGAGTGCGAGTAAGCCGAGAAGTGTGCTGATGAGACTGGTCCGGCGGATCATGCCAGAGCCCCCGTTTCTTTGAGTTCCTTCTGGTGGCAGCTTCCGGCAGACGCCCCTGCCCGGTCGAGGTCCCCGGCGGGCCCCACCGAACAGGCAACGGGAAACACCCTGGGAAACCCCTGCCCACCAGGGCTTCCTGATGTCGGGTCGGTCGCGGTCAGCGGGGTGAGCACGCCGACGCGGACAGCCGCAGCCGGCAGATCGCGGCGAACCTGGCCGACACGTCCAGGTCCCACAGGCGTACGGTCCCGTCGTTGCTGCTGCTGGCAAGCGTCCGCCCGTCGGGTGCGAACACGGTGCCCCAGACCGCGTTGGTGTGGCCGGTCAGCGTGGCCCACGGCCGCCGTCCGGCCACGTCCCACAGCCGCACCGTCCGGTCGCTGCCGCTGCTCGCCAGCAGCCGGCCGTCGGGGGAGAACGCGATGCCGCGCACCGAGCCTGTGTGGCCGCGCAGCACCGCCGTGGAGTGGTGCCGGCGGACATCCCACAGGCGTACGGTCCCGTCGTTGCCGCTGCTCGCGAGCGCATACCCGTCCGGGCTGAACGCCACCCCCCGTACCGCACCGGTGTGGCCGGTGAAGGTGGCCAGCGGCCGGCGGCCCGCGACGTCCCACAGCCGTACGGTCAGATCGTCGCCCGCGCTGGCGAGGGTGCGCCCGTCGGGGCTGAACGTGACATCGTTGGCGAAGTCCGTGTGGCCGGTGAGTGTGGCCAGGGCGCGGTGGGTGGCCACGTCCCACAGCCGCACCGTCCGGTCGGCGCCCGCCGACGCGAGCAGCGCGCCGTCCGGGGAGAACGCCACGGAGAACACGTCCCCGTGGTGCCCGGGGAGCGTGGCGAGGAGGCGGCGGGCGACGACGTCCCACAGCCGGACGGTGCCGTCGGAACCGGCCGAGGCCAGCGTCCGTCCGTCGGGCGCGAACGCCACCGAGAACACGGCCGAGCGGTGTCCCCGGAGCGTCCCGACGGACCGGCGTCGCGCCACGTCCCACAGGCGCACCGTGTGATCGGTGTCGGCGGTCGCCAGCAGTGCCCCGTCGGGGCTGTAGGCGGACTGCCAGATCTCGGTGAACGGGCGGGGCGTCAGCATCGACCCGCTCAGGTCCCACAGGACGACCGACTGGTCGAACCCGGCGGTGGCGAGCATGGTCCCCGCGGCGTTCACGGCCACACCCATCGTGTAGTCGGTGTGGCCGGTGAGCGTCAGCGTCTGCTTCCCGCTGAGCACGTCCCACAGCCGGGTGGTGCCGTCCCCGCCCGCGCTGACGACCGTGGTGCCGTCCGGGGTGTAGGCGACCGCGTTGACGTCGTCGCTGTGTCCGCTCAGGACCGCGGTCGTCCGGCGGCGTGCCGGGTCCCACAGCCGTACGGTCCGGTCCGCTCCCCCGCTGGCCAGGCTCCGCCCGTCCGGCGCGAAGGCCACGCCGTACACCTCGTCGGTGTGACCGGTGAGCACGCCCGCCCGCCGCTCGCGCACGGTGTCCCACAGCCGGACGGTCCGGTCCGCGCCGGCCGACGCCAGGACGCGGCCGTCGGGAGCGTACGCCAGCGCGTCGACCTGCCCGACGTGTCCGGTGAACGACGCCACGCGGCGCCCGCTGTCCGCGTCCCACACCTGGACCGTGCCGTCGGACGCCGCGACGGCCAGTCCGCGGCCCCTGGGGGCGAAGGCGACGGCCCGGGCGCCCTCGGTGCTCGCCGGCAGCACCGCCTTCGTACGGTGGTCGGCGACGTCCCACAGCCGCACCGGGGCGCCCGTGGCACCCGCCGCGAGGGTACGGCCGTCGGAGCTGAAGGCGACCGACCGCACCCGACCGGGCATCCTGAACGTGGCGGTCGTACGACGGTCCGCGAGCCGTCGCAGTGTCACCGTGCCGTCCGTGCTGCCCGTCGCCAGGGTCCGCCCGTCGGGTGCGAACGCCACCGAGTTGACCGGTCCGCGGTGCCCGCCGAGCCGGGCCGAGAAGGGCTGCGCCTGAGTGCTCAGCAGGGCGCCGCGCGCCTCGGGCGTCTCCTGGGAACGGTAGGCGTCCTCGGCCAGCCGCATCGAGGCCTCGGGCTGCCCGGCGGCCAGCGAGGCGGACTGCGCGGCGAGCGCCCGGGAGCGCGCGACCCGCTCCTGACGCAGCGCCCCCGAGCGCTGCTGGTAGGCCAGGCCACCGGCGACGACGGCCAGGGCAAGCAGCACCACCAGCGTGGCGAGCGTGCCCTGCCGGCGCCGGACCTGCCGGCGGGCCTGCCGCTGCCTCTCGGCCTCCTCGGCCCGGCCGGCGCGCAGGAACGCCTCCTCCCGTGCCCCGAGCCGGATGCGGCCGTCCAGTTCCTCGGCCCACACTCGCGCGGTGTCCAGCCGGGTGCCCCGGTAGAGGGCGGACGGATCGCGGCCCTCGCGCTCCCACTCGTCGGCGGCGAGCGCGAGTTGCTGATGGATCAGCAGTCCGTCCCGGTCGGCGTCGATCCAGCCGCGCAGCCGGGGCCAGGCGTGCAGCAGTGCCTCGTGGGCGATCTCCACCGTGTCGCGGTCGGCGGTGATCAGACGGGCCTGCACGAAGGCGTCCAGGGCGGCCGTGGCGCCGTCCACGTCCGCCAGCCGTTCCATCAGCGCGGTCCGGCTCATCCGGCGCCGGGTGGGTCCGGTGCCGTCGGCGACGTGGACCAGGCGCACCAGGATCCTGCGGATCGTCTGCTGCTCGGCCGGGTACAGGCCCGCGAACACGTCTTCGGCGGTCCGCGCGACAGCCCCTCGGATGCCGCCGGTGCGTTCGTAGCCGGTGACGGTGAGGGTGGTGCCCTCGCGTTGCTGCCAGGTGGTCAGCAGGGCGTGCGAGATCAGCGGCAGCGCGCCGGAGGGAGTGAGGTCGGGCCGGGTGCGCCCGTCGCCCGAACCGTCGCGGGGCGGCTCTTCCGATTCGTCACGCAGGCCCGCGTCCCGCAGCAGGAGGGGCACGAGACCCGGCTCCAGGGCGAGCCCGGCGAGGTCGGCGGGGCGCGTGATCGCCTCCCTCAGGCCGTTGAGGGACATCGGGGGCAGCACGAACAGTCCGTCGGTGAACACCGGTGCCAGTTCGGGGAGTTCGAGGCAGCGGCCGGACAGGTCGGCCCGTACGCCCATGACCACCACGGCCGGATCACGGCCGGGTCCCTCCGCCGGACCCGACGGGTCGCGGGACGTCGACAGCGCGCACAGCACCCGGACGAAGGCGCGCCGCTCCTCCTCGTCGGAGCACAGTGTGAACAGCTCCTCGAACTGGTCGACGAGCAGCACCGGACGTACCGGGGGCGGCCGCCTTCCCACACCGGCGGTCGCCCGGTCGCCCGCCGCGTTGCGCACCGCGTCCAGTAGGGCGTCGGGCCGCTGCCGCAACTGGTCGACGTCGATGCCGAGATCGCCGTCCAGCACCTTCGCGACGCTGGTCAGCAGCTCCTCCAGCGGACGCGCCGTGGGAGTGAAGGCCACCACGGGCCAGCGTTCGGCGCCCGGCATGGGGAAGCCGCCGGGGTGACGGAAGGCCGGTACCAGACCGGCGTTGAGCAGGGAAGACTTACCGGCGCCCGACGGCGCGACGACCATCAGCGGCCCACTGCCGATACGTTCGAAGACCCGCTCGACCAGGGCGGCGGTGGCCGGTTCACGGCCGAAGAACCAGCCCGCGTCGCGCGCGGTGAACGCCGACAGCCCCCGGTAGGGGCAGACGGCGTCATCCCGCGCCGGCCCGGGCACGGCGCCGTCGAGCGGGCCGGCCTGCGCGCCGACCGCCGCGCGCTCCTGACCTCCCACGCCCTCCCGGCCTCCCGAGGCGCCGGCGCTCTCCGCGTGCTCCGTCAGCAGCCGCAGCAGCCCGCCCTCGGCGCGCAGGATGTCGTCGCACCGCCGCGCGACGTCGACGGTGGCACGCTTCGCACCCGTCTCGATCTTGCTGAGGTAGCCCTTGCTGTAGTGCGCCTGCCGGGCCATGTCGGCCAGGGAGAGCCCGCGTTGCCGGCGCAGTCGTCTCAGCTGGGCGGGAAAGTCCCCGCCGGCCCCGTCGGGCGGTGGCGCTTCACCTCGGTCGCCGGTGTGCTGCTGCTCCCCCACCACATCCCCCGGGTGTCGCGCGAGCCCTGAAACGGCCGACGGCAACAGTACTGCGGGAATGTGACGAACGATCAGGTCATTCACCGGTGTGGCGCAATAGGTATGCCGAACACACGGACGTCCGGAACCGCGCGTGCGGTCCCGGACGTTCCCCCGTGCGAAGGCCCTACGGCCGGTTCAGCTTGATCGAGTTGACGGGCGTGAGGTCGGCGTACACGCCGTTGTCGGCACCGATGGTGTAGTTGCAGTTCGTGCCGCCGTAGTTGAGGCACAGCTCCGCCGAGGCGCCACCGGTCTGGTTGTTGAGGACCCAGTGCCAGCCCACCTGGTTGCTCAGGTTGTGGGGTCCGTAGCTCCAGTAGATGTTGCTCGGGCTCTGGGCGGGGTCCTGGTTCTGCGGGTAGACGCAGACGGCGCCGGCCGGGCAGCCGGCCCAGTCGTCGGCCGGCCTGGCCTCGGCCGTGCCCGTGAGCGCCACCATCGCCGTAGCGGCGGTAGCCAGTGCGAGGACTCCACTGAACACCTTGCGCATGTTTCCCCCTTGCGGTCGTCCTGCCTGGTCGCAGGCCGTGTTCGGTCTGGGCATCAGGCTGGCCGCCGGGGCCCCGGGAGGTCGACGGGTTTCCTGTTTCCCGTCGGTACGGCAGCCGGGAAACCCGCCGTGACCTGCACGGTCGAGGCGAAGGGGGCAACCGCTGGGGCGGGTTGGCATCCGTACGCGACGCCGTACGAGGCCGGTACGCATACGTCACGCCGCATCCCGCCGGTGCCTGACGGCGCGCCAGGGAGCAGGCCGGTCCTGTCTCAACGCCCGCTCTTGCGACCCGCGTTGGGAAGTGCCACTATCCCACCATCACTCCATGGATAGTTTCGCTATCCGACCGAGCCCGAGGGGCCGTCCATGATCGAGAAACCGACCGCCGGACGCACCACAGCCGCCGCCGAAGGGGAGGTCGTGGTCCTGCTGATCGGCATGCGCGTCAACCACTTCTGGGCGGTGCACCAGTGGCTGCCGGTCATGGGGGCGATGTTCCGCATGCTGGCCGAGCTCACCCGGAACCGTGAACGCGGGCTGCTGGGCCGGGTGTTGCTGACCGCGTCCCCGCGTACGTACTACGTCGTCCAGTACTGGGAGTCCAAGGAGAAGCTCTACGCGTACGCCACCGCACCCGACACGTTCCACCACCGGGCGTGGCAGATCATCAACCGCAAGGAGCGGGCGGGGAAGGTGCGCGGGCACGTGGGGCTGTGGCACGAGTCCTACGTCGTGCCCGAGGGGTCGTACGAGTCGATCTACCACGACATGCCGGCCTTCGGACTCGCGGCGGCCACCGGAGTGCTGCCGGTCGAGAGGCGGGGACGAAGCGCCGCGCAACGCTTCGCACACCGCGCGCCGGGGGCGGCGGACAAGACCGCCTGACTCACGTCCGGACGCCGGCGGCGTCAGTTCGTGACGTCGCGCCAGGAGAGGCCGGTCAGTTCCTCGGATCGGCCCCCAGAGGCGGCGGCCGAGGTCCGGATCCGGCGCTGTGGGCGACAGTTGCGCGGGCCGGGAAACCCGGACCGTCCACCCCGGCCGCCGGGACCGATGTGGGCGCCGGCGGACAGGCCCGGCACGGTCGCCGCGTAGAGCTGGGGCAGCGCCCCCATGTCCGGGCTCTGCGCGAACAGGTGCTGCCCTGCCTCGACGCGGCGAGGGACGAAACGCAGGCCGCCGCATGTCCGCCGAAGGACCTGGACGGACTGCGACGCCAGCTCGGCGGCATCGAGCGACGCATCGACGTCCTGCAACGCAACCGGACCGCGATCAGGCAGTACCTGAACGCCTGGGAGAACGCCGGGCCGCCGCGACACCTGCGGCCGCCGACGGCGTCCGAGGCGCGGTCGCCGACTGACACCGACACCGGGGCTCGGCCACGGACGTCGTCTGCCGCTGCCGGACGTCCGTCCTCACGCCCCGTGCGTCACCGTGTCCGCCCCCCACCCGAGCGGATGCGATTCGAGGTCGTCCGCGGCCGGGGCGGGCGGCTCGCCGCCGGCCTCGTTGAACGCGGTCAGAGCCTCTACCAGCGCCAGCCGCTCCGTCGGCCTGAGCCGGGCGACGATCGCCGCGATCTCCCCACGGCGTCTGGCGGTGACGTCCTCGACGGTGCGCCGGCCCTCCTCCGTCAACCGCAGCAGCGTCTCGCGCCGGTTGACGGGATTGGTCTGCCGGTCGGCGAGCCCCGCGGCGATGAGCCGGTCCACCATCCGCATGGCTGTCGACGGCGCCACCTGGAGCAGTTCGGCGAGGGAGACCAGTTTGGTCGCCCCCCGTGTCGACAGGACGACCAGCATCCGGAACTGAGGAAGGGTGACCCGCTCCTCGACCGCGGCGAGCGAGCGGGCGGAGACCGCCACCAGCAGTCGGGACGCGGTCAGCACCGCCCGGGTGACCGCGTCGACGTCGTCCATGGCCCCC
Organism: Streptomyces sp. NPDC005574; assembly: GCF_040605435.1. NCBI lineage: Bacteria > Bacillati > Actinomycetota > Actinomycetes > Kitasatosporales > Streptomycetaceae > Streptomyces > Streptomyces sp. NPDC005574. The sequence goes on along the minus strand of NZ_JBEXCW010000119.1, from coordinate 12,867 downwards.
ACGGGGCTCTCGTGCTCCGGCATGCACCCTTTCTACCGTGCCGGCCAACACGCCGGGCGTTCCGCATGATGTTCGCCGCCGACGACATCTTTCCCTCCGCGGAGGGCTGAAGTGGCAGCGAAGGTGATCCGCCTGTTCGGTGCTGCCGCCGGACCGGCATACATACCCAGCCGCGCAGGGAAGGATTCAGATCCGGCGTCGGGCGAGCGGGACGGGAGTTCCGGCAGCAGGGGGTAACGGTGGCGAAGCGCGGACACGGCTACGACGAGCGCGTCGACCGACAGCACGAGGCCTGCGCGGCAGTGCTGCACGGCATGGGATTCCCCGTTCACGGCATGCCGAGCCGTACGGCCCTCGACGCCTTCGTGCAGCCCGGGACCAGGGCCTGGCTCGTCCAACGCGCCGAAGCCGGGCGCCGAGATGACCTGGTCATGACTCCCAGCATTCGCAGTCTGGGTGGATGGCGGCGGTTTCGCGGCTTGATCGACGCGGTCGGGTGGGCCGAGATCAGCGACAAGGTTCGCCTGGGCCCCTACCGATACCCCTACGATCCACCGACACCTCAGCCCTCCCCCCGGCAGCGGATTGCCGACTGGGCGTCCAGCACGATGGGCCGGCCCGCTGTCCACTCCGCCACCGTCGAGGCCGAACGGGCGCGCCTTGCTGCCAGGCACGACGACGGCCAGGACGCCGACTGGCTGATCGGCTTCGTCCTGGACGACACCGAGGGGCCCGAACCAGCGGCGAGAGGACTGAAGTACTGCGGTGTGGGTGCGGAATGGCAGATGAGGGACATAGGGAAGGAAGACGCCGAGACGCATCGACCGGCCGGACGGCACATCGGCTCCATCACCATCCCCCAGTACCTGGTCTGGCAGGGCACGCGCCGTCGCGCCGGGCGGCTCCCGGCGGACCGCCAGGGTGCCAAGCCGTTCCTCGGTGACCGCAGCACCATGATTCCGGTGCCGTGGGCGACGTGCTTCCCCTACTACCCACAGGGCAGCTACGAGGAGCCGAACCTTGTCCTCGGCGACCGGAGCCGGACCGACTACTACCACATCATTGGCCGTCACCTTCCCGACGGCATCGTCCGTGTGTACCCCGAGGAGTACCCGGGACACCCGTCACAAGGCGTCCGGCGGGTACTGAGGATCTCCCCCATCCACTGAGGCAGTCCCACGGCAGCGGCCACCGCTGACTGCTGGGACTCGCGTCGACTCCCGGAGGGAGCCGACCGGGGCTCGGGGATATTCGCTGGTCGCTGTTTGCTGGTGGTGTTCATACTGCCGCAATGGATCCGGTGACTCTTGAGACCGACCGTCTGGTACTTCGGGCCTTCACATCTGCCGACGTGGACGCGGTGTACGAAGCCTGCCAGGACGAGGACATTCAGTTCTATACGCCGGTGCCGGTGCCGTACCGGCGTGCGGACGCGGAGAAGCTCGTCGGCGAGAAGCTGCCCGCTCAGTGGGCCGATGACAGGGACTACACCCTCGGCGCGTTCCGTAAGGACACGGGCGCACTGGTCGGCTCGTACTGCCTGACCCTCGTCAGCCGCGGCGTCTGGGAGCTGGGTTACTGGGCGGTCGAGGAACAGCGCGGACGCGGGTATTCGGTGGAGGCCGCTCGGTCCCTGTGCGCCTGGGGCTGGGCCACCCTAGACGTCCACCGCATCGAGTGGTGGGCCATGGCCGGGAACACCGGCTCGCGGGCCGTCGCCGAGAGACTCGGCTTCACCGTCGAAGGGACACTGCGCAGTCGCGGCATCGCCAACGATGGCAAACCGCACGACTGGTGGGTGGGCGGACTGCTGAGGCCCTGATGCCCGGGCCGGTGCTTCGCCGGCTGCGTCTGCTCTTCTGCGGGAAGTTCAAGCTCGGACTGCCACCGTGCCCCCACCGTCGAGCCGCTCGCCGCGAGAAAGCCAGGGATGCCAGCAGTGATCGGCCCTGGTGGGAGAAATACGGAACCTCATCAAACAGCACCAGGAATACCGTTATGCGACCGCGGTCGTGGCCGCCCCACGACCGTGGGGCGGCCGGAGTTCCTACCTGCCGTAGCCTGCTGCCGTGATGTTGGTCTGTACGGCGTTCTCTGTGGCGTCCGAGGGATAGCCGGACGTCATCACGCCTTCGTAAAAGGTTCCGGCCGCACCGATGCTGTTGTCGCCTCCGATGCCGAGGATGATGGCGCCCTCCTTCTTCATCGGGTTGTAGCCCGAGACGTTGGGACGTGCCCCGTTGTAGAAGGTCGAGAGGCCGCCGGACTGCGCGTTGCCGCCGCGGATGGCCCAGCGGTTGGGGCCGCCCTTGATGACGGCGGTCAGGTACCGGTGGCTGATCGACGGGTCGCCCGCGTTGTAGTGCTGGTTGATCCCGGAGAACAGGCCGTTCTCGAGGTCGGCCATGATCCAGGGTCCGTTGCCCGTGCCGTAGCCCCAGACCTTGATGTTGCCGAAGTAGATGGCCTCCATGGTGCCGTTGCCGTTGTCCCGGCTGTTGGTCTCGGCGTTGCCGTAGTCGAAGCAGCAACCGCCGTTGTAGTGGGTGCCGTCGAGGATGGCGTACATCCCCTCGGGCTGGTCGCCCTTGGCGACACCGTTGGTGTTGTTGTTGCGGTAGCCGGTGCCGGGGGCGACGAAGACGCCGTAGGCCTTGTGACCGCCGACGGTGATCGGTGCCGCGGTGGCGTTGGCGAGGTTGTCGTACCCTCCCGAGGCGGGGCCCGAGAAGCCGCCGGGGGGCGCCTGGGTGAGGCGGTTGTTGCGGCCGGACTGGTCGTAGATGACCGTGATGAGGCAGGTGGTGCCGGCGCAGAACGAGTCCTGTGTCGCGGCGTTGGCGTATCCGCCGGCGCTGAGGACGCCGATGTCCCGGGTGGCTTTGTCCGATGCGCGGCGGACCTGGTACAGCGGGCCGTTGTAGGAGGCGTACAGGGCGCGGGTCGTGCTGTGCGCCGCCACACACGGTGTGCCGCCGGCGGCGTAGAGGTCGCAGGGCAGTTGAGTGGCCGCCGGCGCGGCGGGGGCGGCCGGCGCGGTGCCCGCGAGTAGACCGACGCCGAGCCCGGCGGCCGCACCGGTGGCGAGCAAGGTGCGGCGCAGAGAGCGGAACGGTGATCGCATACGCATGCGTGAGCTCCTCTGTGGGTGGGGGGTTGCCGCGTGCAGAAGTCGGGTCGCGCGGCCGGGACTTGTGGAGCGCCGGCACCGCCGGCCCGTCCGGCGGCATGGCGATGTGACGCTGGTCGGACGCGGAGAGGTCGAGCGGGTCCGACGGTGCGGGTGCGGTGCGGTGAGCGGTCGCGTGTGCGGTGCCTGCGGGTCTCGGCGGCCGGCTCGACACCCGACCCGCAATCAGATCGTTCGACATGCCGAACGTTGCTCGAATGTCCGGACCCTGAGGATGATAGGAATCCCGGGGCAATCGTCAATACCAGGCGCAGGATTCACTGGAAGCCCAGTGTTCGCCGCCGTTCGGGTCGGTCCGGCCTGCCGCCGAACCGCCACGTGCAGGGCGCAGGGGCGCGCTCGCGGAGTGGAAGAGCTGCGCCGTGACCGATCCGCACGCGATCGCCAGGTGACGCCTCCGCCGCGCACCCGTGATCCGCCCAACGCAGCCTCACGTCACGCCGCTTGAAAAGCAGTGGTCCGGCGCCGCTGTGCGCCACTACCGTGCTGCCGAACCGGAGTCGTCCAGTGAAGGGCCCGACGTTGTACACCGTGTGAGACCTCCCGAGCGCTGATTCGCCGCGCGTCGCCCTGTGCGCCGCGCGCCCTTTTGCTGCGGACTTCTCACTGAAACCGGTGTACTTCTGTGCTCAAAACCTGGGTGGTCATGCCCACCTGCCTGCCACTTGTCCTCCGCCGTTGCCACGCGTGCGCGTCCCAGCGCCTGCGGTCGAGCGGCAAGTTCCGCGTCAACGCACACCACAAGCTCATCGACGTCTGGCTCCTCGCGCTCTGCACCGTCTGCGGGGAGACCGCGAAACTCACGGTCCTGGAACGCACGAACGTGCGCTCCGTTCGACCTCGACTGCTGGACCGGCTGCACCACAACGACCCGTCTCTGGCGGCCGAGTTGCTTCAGGATCCGGTCGTGCGGCGCCGTAACCGCATGGACCTCGACTGGGACGACGCCTGGCGCCTGGACACCGGCGGAACGGATCACCCGGACCATGATCACCCGGACCATGAGGCGATCGAGGTGTCCGTCCGCTTCGCGGCACGGATCCCGGTCCGGCCGGTGCGACTGATCGCCGAAGGGTGCGGCCTTCCCCGGGCCGAGGTCGAGAGACTGATCACGGAGGGCAGGATCGTGTCGGCGGTCCGGCTGAGCGGCAAGCGCTCCGGCGACTTCACGTTCACGCTCAAACGCTGAACCTCCCGAAGGCTGGGGCCTGTCCGGCGCGATCAGCCGGTCAGGCCCCGGCCGCATCCACCCCGACTTGCCGCGTTCGCGCCGGCCAACTTCGCGCAGGCCGGGTTCGCGCCGGGCCCCACGATGTCGGCGGCCACCCGGCCACGCCCCGGGCCGCCCGGTCCGCCCGGACGGCACCCGCCCCAAACTGTCAGGTTCTGGACAAAGAATTGGCCAAGCCGCGGACGCGCACTCCTGTGAGTGGTCGGGTCTTCTGCGACGGCTGAATCGCTGCCCGTTATGGAGGACCTGGTGTCAGCACCTACCCGCAAGAGAAGATGGCTCACGATCTGCGCCATCACCGCATCCGCCGCTCTCGTCGCGATACCGGCCGGGGCGGCGCCCGGCAGGAGCAGCAGCCCCTTCGGAGCCCGAACCCTGGCTCAACTCGCCGCAGAACGCGCGCACTCGCAGCGCACCCTGAACCCCAGCGCCACAGCGGAGGACGACGACGGCAACGAGGCCGACGAGATAGCCGAGGGCGCGGACCAGTACGCCGAGGCCCGCACCTCCCCCGGCATCGTCGCCCCAGGAGCCTACGGCGCCGCCTGGAACGCGCTCACCAAACTCTCGCCGACCGGGGGAACCTGGCAGAACGTCACCGATCTGCCGTACAACTCCGACGACCCCCGCTACCGCGACTACGACTCCAACTCCAGTGGCGGCTCCGGCAATGTCACCGGACGGATGGCCGCGATGGCCGCCGACGACGACGGGTACGTGTACGCGGGCAGCGCCGGCGGCGGCGTGTGGCGGTCGAGGTCCGGCGGCGGCCACTGGCAGGCCCTCAGCGACCGGTTGCCCTCGCAGTCAACCGGCGCCCTCGCCCTCGACACGCGGAACCGACTGTGGCTGGGCACCGGAGAGGCCACCACCAACGCGGACGCCTACCTCGGCAGCGGCGTCTACCTCCTGTCCGCCCCGCACCACGGCACGTTCTCCACGCGCAGCCGGGTCGGCGGCGACGAGCTCGAGAGCACCACCATCCATCAGCTGCGCTTCGGCGGCGGGAAGGTGTGGGCGGCGACCAGCGAAGGCGTGTGGAGCCACTCCACGAAGAAGCTCAGCGGCGCCTGGAAGCTGGAGTTCGCGCCCAACCCGGACTATCTGCCGGGCGGTTCACAGGCGGACGACGACTCGGCCGCGTACAAGAACATCGCCAACGACATCGCGATCGACCCGCAGCACCCCTCCAAGGTGGTCCTCGCCATCGGGTGGCGCAGCGGCGACGACTACAACGGCTTCTACACCAAGGTGCACGGCACCTGGACGCGGATCACCAGCGGTCTCGGCGACCTGCCGGCCGACCCGGACGGCATCGGCAACGTCACCTTCGCCCGTTCCGCCGACGGCTCCCGCTACTACGCCATCGACCAGTCGCCGGAACAGCTCAACACCAACCCGGACAGCGCCCTGGAGGGCTTCTACGTCTCCAAGTCCGGTTCGCCCACCGGGCCCTGGACCAAGATCGCCGACTACAAGGGGCTGGCGGCCAGCGGTTCGGCCCTGACCTCCAGCGGCTACATGCCGGGCGTGCAGGCCTGGTACAACCAGTTCCTGACCGTCGACCCGAGCGACCCGCAGCACGTGTACGCGGGCCTTGAAGAGGTCTACGAGACCAAGGACGGCGGCAGCAACTGGTCGACGGTGGGCCCCTACTGGAACTTCGGCTTCGCCTGCTGGAGCATCGACCCCGCCAAGCAGACCGGCGACTGCAGCCAGACCACCCACTCCGACCAGCACGGCGTGGCGATCGGCCGCCACCACGGCAAGAGCTTCGTCTACGTCGGCAACGACGGCGGTGTCTACAAGCGCCCGCTCAACGGCTCCCAGGACGCCTCCGGCCACGCCACGGACTGGACCTCGCTCAACGACGGAACCATCGACACGCTGCAGTACTACTCGGTCGGCGTCGGCAAGGACCTGGACCACGGCAAGGTCTCCGTCACCGGTGGACTGCAGGACAACGGCCAGTCCGTCCTGCGCGGCAACGACAAGGTCATGGGCTCCAACTTCGGCGGAGACGGCGGCGACACCCTCACGGACCCGGCCAACGGCTGCGACATCGCTGAGGAGTACGTCTACCTCGCCGTCCAGGTCACCCAGAACTGCGCCGTCAACGACGGCTCCTGGATCGACGACCCCAGCAAGATCACCTCGTACAACGTGGCTCCCGCCGACAACGCCACCAGCGAGGCCCGCTTCATCGCCCCGCTCGCGGCGGACCTCAAGAAGAGCTCGACGTGGATCGCGGGCGGCCGCCACGTGTGGGTGCAGACCCACGGTTACGCCATCCGCAGCGGCGCCGAGTGGACGAGCCTCCACGACCTCGGGGCCGGCCGTACCGCCACCGCCGTCGCGGCCTCCGGCGGCAAGGTGTACGCCGCCTGGTGCGGCCCCTGCAACAACCAGGGCTTCGCCCGCGGCATCTCCGTGGGCAACGCCGACGGCACCGGCTGGCACGACATCACCCTCCCCGCCACCGGCAAGAACGGTACGGTGCCCAACCGCTACCTCAGCGGCTTCGCCATCGACCCGAAGAACGCCGACCACGTCTACCTCACGGTCAACGGCTTCTCCCGGCACTGGACCGAGGGCCCCGGCGCCGGCGTCGGCCACGTCTTCGAGTCCAGGAACGGCGGCACCACCTGGAAGGACATCTCGGCGAACCTGCCCGACGTACCGGCGGACTCCGCCGTCGTCACCCCCGGCGGTGGCCTCGCCGTGGCCACCGACCTCGGCGTCGTCTACCGCGCCCCGGGCCGTACGAAGTGGCAGCGCGTCGGGCACCTCCCGGCCGTCGCCGTCCTCCAGCTCAAGCTGAGCCCGGACGGCAGCACGCTGTACGCGGCCACCCACGGTCGCGGCATCTACACGATCAAGGTGCACGACCTCGGCTGACCCGCGGCCCGCACCACAGGTGACACAGGGGTGGCCCCGGCTTCGGGGTCACCCCTCCCGCGCGTAGGGGACGACACTCACGTGGAGGGTGAAACCGGCGCGTGCCGCGCCCGCCACGTCCGGTGCCTTCGCCCGCACCGTCACGGCGGCCGCGCCACCCCTGCCGCCTGCGCACCGCAGCACGGCATGTGCGGTCCCGTCCGGGTCCGTCCGCCAGCCGTACGCCAGGACGAAGGCGGGCGCGGAGCTGCGCACATCCGTCCAGCGCCGGTCGTCCTCCCGGGGCCGCAGCACCAGGGACACCACGGTTCCGGGTCGGGCGCACAGCCGCCGTTCGACCGCGTCACCGGGGTGGACGGTGATCTCGACGTGCCCCGCGACGCAGCCGCCTGTCGGAGCGGACGAGGCCGGAGGCGAGGTGGACGGGCGACTCCCGGTCGGGGCGGCGGACGTGGTCGGGGCTGAGGAGGTGTGCGTCGCCGTCGCGCCGGTCGACGAGGCCGGCACAGGGCTCGGTGTGGGACTCGCAGCCGTTCCGCCGCCGTTCGACGCACCGCAGGCGGTCAGCACCGCTGTTCCCACCACCGCCCGGACTCCGGTCCACCACCGCATCCCAGCACCTCCTGGCCGGCCCGCCCTCACCGGTACCAGCATGCCCCCTCGCCGCCGGCGGAGGGGAACGGGCCGTCGCTCCGCATGGCGGAAAGCCGGGCCGGGCCGGCGACCGTCCCATCGCCGGCTGCGGACCGCGGCGCGTCAGCGGGGCACGAGGTCCCTGAGGTCAGCGAAGACACGCTCGTGGGCGGCCGCGGCGGCGGGATCGGTGAGGTCCATGCCCTGGATGAAGCCGTGTTCGAGGCCGGTTTCGCAGCGGTGCCGGACCGTGACGCCGGCCTGCGCGAGGCGGCGCGCGTAGGCGTCGCCCTCGTCGCGCAGCGGGTCGTGCTCGGCGGTGACCACCAGAGCCGTGGGCAGGCCCGCCAGGTCGTCGGCGTGCAGGGGCGAGGCGGCGGCACGTTCGGCGGGGTCGGGCACGAACGCCTCGACGAACCCGGCGAGCGCCTCGGCGGTGAGGCCGTGGCCGGTGCCCTTGTCCGTCACGGACGGCAGGGCGAGAGTCAGGTCGGTGTTGGGGCAGATCAGGGCCTGCACGGCGGGCAGGGGGCCGCCCTCGTCGCGCAGGGCGAGACAGGCCGCGGCGGCGAGGAAGCCGCCCGCGCTGTCGCCGGCGACGGCGGCCGGCCGCGCCCGGCGCAGGACGGCGATCGCGTCCATGACGGCGGCGGGGTGGGGGTGTTCGGGAGCGAGCCTGTAGTCGACGGCGAGGACGTCGAGGTCGCAGGCCAGAGCGATACGGCGGCAGGTACGGTCGTGCGTGTCGAGGTCGCAGAACACGAACCCGCCGCCGTGCAGGAACACCAGCAGCGGGCGGGTTCCGTCGGCCGGCCGGTAGCGGCGGAGCGGCAGGCCACCGGGGCCGGACAGGTCCTCCACAAAGGCGAGTTCGGGGCCACGGGGACGTGTCGCGCCGCGCTCACGGGCGGCTGCACGAAGGTGGGCGGCGAGGTCGGCGGACGTCTGCATGGACCCATCCTGGCGGGGACGGCGGTCCGTTGGCGGGCGGGGGCGAAGTGGATGTGCCTCCGGGCCGTCAACGTACGGCGATGAGGCGGCGGTTGTCGTCGGCAGCACCGGCTGCGTGGTCGTGAGGGCTTGTCGGTGTCGGCCGCCCGAGGTCAGGCTCGTCCGTGTCACCGCCAGATCACGCTCGTCGGTGTCACCCTGTCACCCCCGGGTGACGCTCGTCGGTGAGTCTCCGTCCTGGTGATCCGTGCGCATGCCTGGCAGTGCGGGACGTGCCAGGTCGCTGACGGCGAGCCCGGTGCCGCCCGCGGTCAGCACCAGCACCTCGTCGGGCGTGTTCCACGCGCGCCGCATCCCCTTGTCAGGGCACAGGTGGACGCCGTCATGGGGGTGGGCGGCGGTCGGGGGACGGGTGCGGTAACCGATCGCGCACTCCCCTCGGTGCAGTGCCGCTCGCACGATCGTGGCGAACGACGCCTCCCTCCCCGGGAGTACGTAGTGGTGGGCCGGGCGCAGGGCCAGGGCGCCCCCACGCGTGGCGAAGATGTCCTCGAACACAGTGGCCAGGTCGGGGTGGTGGGCGATCTGTGCCATCAGCAATGCGGTGAGCTCTCCCCGGACGACGGTGTCCGACGCGGGGCCGAGGGGTGCCACTGCCCGGCTGCGGGAGTCGCGCATCTCGGCCAGCACCGGCAGCGTCCGGGCCGCCTTCTCCTGCCGGGCCTTGAGCATCAGCAACGCCAACAGAGTGCGGTCGTCGGGCTGTTCGGGTCCCGTTCCGTGGTCCGCTCCCAGCACGATGACGCTGTCGTAGGCGAAGACGTCGAGGTCGCCCAAAGTCTCGGGGTCGCCGATGTCGCGGACGTGGTGCGCGACGTGGAGCGGCGGGACGGGCGGGGAGAGCGGGCCCAGCGGCGGCGGCGAGGGGAGGTCCGACCAGGTCACGACATCCAGGGCGCAGCCCGGTCGCGCCGACCGGCGCAGCATGTCCACGATGAGCGGGGCGCGGCGGTTCCATCCGAGCATCAGCACGCGTGAGGCGGTTTCGGGAAGTTCTCGCACCGGCGCCATGACCGAGGGGTCGACGTGTCCGCCGAAGTCGGTCGGCGGGCCGACGGTGTCCTCGTGCGCGACGGCGACCAACCGGTCCCCGGCGGCCACGACGGTCCGCGGCGGGGGTGTCAGCAGAGCGGAACCGTCCGCCCGTAGGAGCCCGACCGCGCAGGACGCGTCGTACCGCAACGCCGCCTCTTCGAAGGTCAGGCCGACCATCTCCGGAACCGCGAACACATGGAACTCGGCCCCGGAGAAGTCGAGAAGGTCGCGCAGGGCCCGCGACAGCCCTGGGCGCCGAGCCGACTGGACGAGCAGCCGCGCCGTGGTCCAGTCGGTCTCCAGAACGGTGCCGCGTGGCCCGGCGGCGAGACGGGCCGCCGGGAGGTGGCGGCCGTCGCGAACGGCCGCCACGACGGGCGGTCCGGGGTCCGGGCCGAGCAGCGCCCGCAGCGCCAACAGGACGCGCACCACCGCGACGTCCCCCTCGCCGCCGCCGGCCGGCAGGACCACCACCGCCGCTGCCGCGCCCGCGCTCACCAGCCTCAGGGCCTCGGGGTCGCTCGGCGCTCCGCTGCGGCAGACCAGCCGCACACCGACCGCGCGCCCCAGGGCGGCCTGGAGAACCGACTCCATCTCGGCCGGGTCCCGGTCCGCGAGCAGGGTGACCACGCCCGTCCGTGCGGCCAGGAGTTCACCCACCACGGTGACAACCTGGTCGGACCAACCAAGCACCACCATGTGATCACGCTCGACGACCATCGAGCGGCCCCGCCTGAGTTCCACCAGGCGATCGCCGAGCCCTGTGGTGACCACTCCCACGACCGTCGAGACGCAGAGCAGGGTGATCAGGCCGAGGGCCACGGACAGCAGCATCCGTAACGGCGCGCCCGCCACCCCGCCCAGACGCAGGGCCTCCGCGCTCGTGCGCCATACGGCCATGAGCCGGCCGGCCACTGTCCGCGGGGCGGCCGGATCGGTCCACACGAGCAACGCGCTCACGGGGACGACGACCACCAGACAGCACACGGCGAGCCAGCCCAGCAACGTCCCCGTGCTGCGGGCCAGCGTCCTGTCGAACAGGTACCGCACACGGTCACGCAACGAGACCTGCCACCGCGGCCGATCCATCTCCGCCCCCTGCCATCCGCACCCGGCGCCTTCCAGGCCGAAGCCTGCTGCGTCAGGCGCTCATGACACGCCGTTCCACCGGCATATTCACCCTTACGGGCAGCAGGCCGGTACGGGGCGTCGAGCCGGGCCGGTCCGGCGGAGGGCGACTCAGCTGGGCTGCCACAGCTCGATCCGGCGGCCCTCGGGGTCGGTGACCCAGCCGAACCGGCCGACGCCTTCCATGTCCTGAGTCTCCGGGGCCACGTCCGCGCCCCTGGCACGCAACTGCGCGAGCATCGCGTCGAGGTCGCGGACGCGGAAGTTGAGCATGGTCTGCTGGGTGCGGGAGCCGAAGTACTCGGTCTCGGACTCGAAGGCCGCGAACACCGTGGCCCCGGCCTCCTGACGCCACAGGCCGTTCTCGTCGGTGTCCAGTCCCAGACAGTCCCGGTACCAAGCGCCGAGGGCCTCCGGGTCGGCGGCCCGCACGAAGTATCCGCCGATGCCAAGTACACGTTCCATGGCGCCATCCTGCCAGGACCGCGATCACGCCGTCGCGCCTGCGGGAGAACTCGTGAGCAGGTCGGTGACAGCGGCGGCGCGGCGACACATTCATCGCGAAAGGCTGGAGATGAGTTCTTCGCGGCTGTTGACTCCGGTTTTCCGGTAGATGGCCTTGAAGTGGTCGTTGACGGTGTGCGGGGAGAGATCCAGACTGCGGGCGATCTGTTTGACGGCCAGTCCCTCGAGAGCCCGTCCGATGACGGCCTGCTCCCTGGAGGTGATCCCGTACAGGACGGCCGCGGCGGGTAGTAGTACGTCGGACGAGGCGGACTCGATGGTGACCGCCACACCGCCGGAGCCGTGTTCGTCGAGCGGCTGGGCCTGCAAGACGATCCAGCCGTCGGGCCCGGGGATACGGCTCAGCGCCTGGCGGCCAGGCTGCCTGGCGGCGAGGGCGATATTCCATATGTGCGCGAATATCTCGTCCTCGTCTGCCGTCACGTTCTCCGGTACGAGTCTGCGCACCCATTCGCGGCCGGTCTTCGTCACCGCTCTTATCGTGTCGTCGCCGTCGATCACCACGACGCCTGGCGCGGGGGCGCCGCGGACGGGACGGAGGAACCGGCCGGCGACATACTGCCGGAGCGTGCCGGCCAGCGGCCCGGAAAGCCGCTCCGCGTGCGCGGCGTCGGTCGCAGAGAAAGGTCGACTGCCTCGCCCTCTCAGGAGCACCAGTACGCCCCAGGCCATCCCCCTGAGTGTCAGCGCGATCCGCATTTCTCCGCCGACCTCGGTGGCGTTCATGATGTCTTCGTGCTGGACACTGTGCCGTACGTCTGACGCACCGGATACGAGAACCGCGACGGTACGAGCGCTTTCGACCAGGGCGACAACGGTGTGCCGATCGCGGCCGAGAATCTCCTCGGTTTCCAGTGCACGGTAGAAAGCCGCCTCGTAACCGTGTTCCTTGGCCAGGAAACACGCGGCGCCGGTGAGCGGATCCACTCCTCTCAGCATGTATCCGTCGTGTGGCACGGCTTTCCCGATCTGCTGGGAAATCACCATGCCGAGCTCGGAAACGGTGGCGGCCTCCGCGGTGGCCGCGGAAAGATCGCGGGAGATCAGTTCCAGGTCGGGATTCATGGAAGGAGTGTGGATCGACCCACCTTCCTGATCCCGCCCTTTCTCCACGTTGGCCGACACCCGGTGCTCGATGGCGCGTAGAAGGCATCTGCGTCGCGGAAGCCGGAATTCGGAGTGCCCAATTCCCCGTGGGCACCGCCGGGCCGCCCGC
>NZ_JBEXCW010000118.1:0-21176 GCF_040605435.1 Streptomyces sp. NPDC005574 | reverse complement strand
CGCCGGGCACGAGCCCGAACCGGACGACTGGATGTAGCGGCGGGCGCGGGCTCGCCCCCGGCCTGGGCCGGCGGGCGACGCTGACCGAAAATGCGCCCACACACACTCAGGCCGCCGCGCCGGACGCACCCGCCGGTACGGCTACTGCCACCGCCCGCCGTGCCGCCGTATCGCGCCCGCGACCACGACGAGCCCCACCACGGCCGCGGCGATCAGCACCGGCCGCGGGCCGCGCAGTCCGGACCGGACGGCGTCGCCGACGGGCCGCGGGGCGCGTTGCCCCACGAGCTCACCGGCGTGCGTCGCCCTGCCCTGAACGGTGTGACCGGCCCGCAGCGCCCGGTGGTGGACGGTGTGGCCGGCCTGCGCGGCCGAACTGCGCAGTTGCACGGTCATGGCGCCCGCCTTGTCCCGCAGGTCGGCCGCCCGGGCCCGCGCGCGGCCCTTGATGTCGACCCTCGCCGCCAACTCCTCGACAGTGTCGCCGAGTTGACGGCGGGTCTGTTCGATCTGCCGACGCAGCTCGTCGGGGCCCTTCGCACCGGCCGCCTGCGCGGCGTCCGCGCCCGTGCCCTGAGCCGCTGATCTGTCCGTCATCGGTGCGCCCTTTCCTTGATCTCCTCGACGTCCGCCTTGACGCTGCCGAGGGCCTGCTCGGGGGTGGGAGGAGCGGCACGCTTGAGCTGGGCGCGGCCGGAGGCGGCCAGCACGGCCGCGAGCGCGAACAGCACCGCCGTCACGATGAGCGCCGCGGCCCACAACGGCAGCACCAGCGAGAGCGCGACGACGCCCGTGCCGGCCAGCGCCAGCAGACCGGCGTACGCGACGGCGCCCGCGGCGCCGAGCAGTCCGCCGCCGCGCCCCGCACGCCGCCCCTTCTCGGTGAGCTCCTCCTTGGCGAGCGCCACCTCCTGCCGCATGAGGCGGGAGAGCTGCTCGGTGGCCTGTCCGACGAGTTCGCCCACGGAATGGCGCTCGTCGCGCACGGCCTTCGGGGTCACGGTCACGGTCACGGCGTCCGCCTCCTCTCGGTTCGGAACATCCGGGTACCCGGGCCGGCCCCCGCTACCCCTGCCCGGCGCCGCCCGGTCCGGGCCCGCCGAACCGCGCCAGCTGGGTCTGGAACCAGTCCAGCCGCGCCTGCAACAGGGCTGCCTCGGCGGCGAGTTCGGCGACACCAAGCCCGTCCGTACCGGGGTTCTCGGGCGTGCCACCGCGGCCGGCGACCACCCGCAGTCCGTCCCCGGCCAGCCGGGCGAAGGACGCGAGCGAGACGGACGTACGCCCGTGGAGACACCCGGCGCAGGAGGGCGCCAGTGCGCGGCGGCCCGGCCTGCCCCAGCCGGCGTCGGCCAGCGCGGCGGCGACCGTGCCGCACGCGCAGGGGCCGACGGTCGCGACCCGCACCCGCTGGCGCGCGTAGCGGAAGCCGTGCTCGAAACGGATGTAGGCGCCGAGGACGGTGACCTCCAGCAGGGCGGCCGTGCGGTGTTCCGCCGTGCACAGCAGCGCCTCGGCCGCCGCGCGCTCGTGCACGCAGTGGAATCCGCAGTCGCAGCGGCGGTGCGGGACACGGTGGCGCAGGCCGTAGACGCAGGACGCGTCGGCCAGGACCCCGTACGGCAGGGCGGCGCCGAGTGAGACGCCGGTGAACCCGGCCCGGGTGCCGTCGTGGGACAGCACCGGGTGGGCGATCTTGAATCCGGTCGGCGGCTCCGCCGGACGTTCCTCGGGGAGCCGCAGCCTCATCGGGCGGCCGGTGCCTCTTCGGGCGCGGGAGCCGTGGGCTCCGCGATCTCCTCGGGGGCGCGCAGATCCTCGTCCTGGACCTGCGGTCGCTCCTGCGCGACTCCGGTGGCGAGTGCCTTGCCGAGCTTCATGGAGCCTCCCATGCCGAGGTGCCGATGACCGTTGTGTCCATGGTGCCCCATGAGGGGCCGTTTGGGACAGGGGGCGGACCCGGCATTCCTCAGCATTGCTTACCCATACCTCGTAGAACATTTAAGTGGAGCTTCACTGTCATTCGGCCGAGACTGCTCGTATGACGACACCTGGCTCCTCCGCCACTCCGTTCGGCCGCGCCCTCTGCGCGATGATCACGCCTTTCACCGGGACCGGCGCACTCGACCTCGACGGCGCGCAGCGGCTCGCAGACCATCTGGTGTCCGCCGGCTGCGAGGGCCTGGTGCTCTCCGGGACGACGGGCGAGTCACCGACCACGACGGACGCGGAGAAGACGGCACTCGTCACGGCGGTCCGTGAGGCGGTGGACGGGCGCGCGTCGGTCGTGGCCGGGGTGGGCACCTTCGACACCCGGCACACCGTCGAGCTCGCGCTCGCGGCCGAGAAGGCGGGCGCGGACGGACTGTTGGTGGTCAGCCCCTACTACAGCAGGCCCCCGCAGGACGCGCTGGAGGCCCACTTCCGGGAGGTCGCCGACGCGTCCGGACTGCCGCTCATGCTCTACGACATCCCCGGCCGCACCGGCACCCGGATCGAGCCCACCACGATGATCCGGCTCGCCGGCCATCCCCGGATCGTGGCGGTCAAGGACTGCTCCTACGACTTCCTCGCCGCACAGAAGGTGCTGGCGGCAACGGAGTTGGCGTACTACGCGGGCTGCGACGAGCACAACCTCGCGCTGTACGCGGTCGGCGGCGCCGGATACGTCAGCACCGTCGCGAACGTGATCCCCGCGCAACTGCGGGCCGTCCTGGACGCGTTCGAGGCGGGCGACACCCCCGTGTCCGCCCGCCTCCAGCAACGCGCCACCCCTCTGGTCGAGTCGGTGACGGCCTCCGGCCTGCCCGGCACGGTCACCGCGAAGGCCCTCCTCACCCGACTCGGCCTCCCAGCGGGCCCGGTCCGCCCCCCGCTCCTGCCCGCCGACCGCGAGGCGACCGACGAACTCATGGCGGTGTACGGGGAGTTCGTCGGCGCAGGCTGAGCGGGTCAACGGGCGGCGAACACCGGCTCCCACCGCCCGGCGTCCCCGTCGTTGCCCTTCCGGAAGCCACTGAGCGGCACCTCCTTGTCGCTTCCGAGGGTGACCAGCACGAGCCGCTGGTGGAACTCGTTCGAGCCCGGCGTGATGTCCCAGGCGACGAGGGACTTCTCGCCGGCCCAGGCGAGCAGCTGCTGCCCCCGCACCTCCGTCTTCCGTCCGGTGTCGGCGTCCAGGACCCACGAGGAGGTCGGCCACTTCTCGCCGGCGAAGTCACCGGCGACCGACCGCCCGCTGGGCACGAGCACCGTGCGCTGGCGCGCGGTCAGCCGGGACAGCGCCTCGCGCATCACCAGGCGCAGTTCCGCCGCGGCCGCCGTGTCGGTGCCGGCCGGGCCCGCCTCGGGCGGCTCGGCGACACTGACCTCCTGGCGGGGCCACTTCAGCCGCCAGCGGCTGACCTGCTGCCGGTAGAGGATCCGCCGTACGTAGGCTTCGGGTTCCTCGATCCGCTGCCAGCGGCCGGCCGCCTTGACCAGGGCGCTCTGCAACAGGTCCTCACCGGCGTGCCGGTCTCCCCCGCACAGCAGCACGGCCGTCTTCAGCAGGGCGGACGACCTGCTGTCCACGAAGTCCCGGAAACTCTCCAGCCCTTCGGCATCCATCGTCACCTTCTCTTCCCCGGCGGCGGCCTGTGCCCCGCCCCTGTCCCCCTTGTGACGCGCGTGGCCCGCCCCCGCTATGCCTGTCCGCGGAAATACCCGCGAACAATTCCCGCGCCGCCCCTGTCACCCCTGCCGTACGGTGGCGGTGTGAGCCGGCCGCTGCTGTTTCTCGACGTCGACGGCCCTCTGAACCCGTACGCCGCACAGCGGGAACGGCGCCCCGAGGGCTACACGACGATCAGGGCGGCCGTCCGCCCGGGCAAACCCCTGCGCGTGTGGCTGAACCCCGCTCACGGTGCCGCGCTGCTGGCCCTCGACTACGACCTGTGCTGGGCCACCACGTGGATGGACGCGGCCAACCGCTGGATCGCCCCCGTCGTCGGCCTGCCCCAACTCCCGTACGTCGACTTCGGCGAGGCCCTGTTCGCCGTCCGCCCGGACGGCGTCCACTGGAAGACGGAGGCCCTCGTGACGTACGCCGCCGGCCGCCCCTTCGCCTGGGTCGACGACGAACAGACCCCGGCGGACCAGGTGTTCGTGGCCGACCGGCACCCCGCGAGCGCGCTGCTGCACCACGTCGACCCCCGAATCGGCCTCCGCGAACAGGACTTCACGACCCTGTCGGACTTCGCGAGTGCGGTACAGACGTGAGCGAGCGCCCCTACAAGTTGTGCGCGGTCGGCGCCGGCAGGTCTCCTCTTGGCCATCAACAGGGCCTGAGCGCCGGTTGGGCCACGGGTTGGATACCGGACCACCCCCAGGCAGAGTCAGGGATGCAGCCGCACTTCAGAGCTGGATACCTCGCTGCCGACCACGCGAAGCCGACGCTAGCCGCTCGCACTGACAAGCGAATCCATGCATGCCCAGCGGCCCGGCCCGCGGGGGCTGCCTTCAGGCACTCACGTGGTCGGAAGGCTTACAGATCGGAAGACTTCTGGCATCCACTGCTGACACAACAACGCCGGACGGGGACGTATCACGTCCGCCCTTGCAGGGCCGGTGTCACCCTCAAAGCACGAGCGCCCTTCCGGGCCGTTCTGGGGCCGTGGAAGGGCGCTCGATGGTGATCAGGGGGGCCACAGGTCACGGCCGCCCGTGATCAGTTGTGGCTGTGCAGGACCTCGTTCAGGCCGCCCCAGACCGCGTTGTTCGGGCGGGCCTCGACCGTGCCGGTGACCGAGTTGCGGCGGAAGAGGATGTTCGAGGCGCCGGAGAGTTCGCGGGCCTTCACGATCTGGCCGTCGGGCATGGTCACGCGCGTGCCCGCGGTGACGTACAGGCCGGCCTCGACCACGCACTCGTCGCCGAGCGCGATACCCACGCCGGCCTCGGCGCCCACCAGGCAGCGCTCGCCGATGGTGATGCGGACGTTGCCGCCGCCGGACAGCGTGCCCATGGTGGAGGCGCCGCCGCCGATGTCCGAGCCGTCGCCGACCACGACGCCCGCCGAGATGCGGCCCTCGACCATCGACGTGCCGAGGGTGCCGGCGTTGAAGTTGACGAAGCCCTCGTGCATGACCGTGGTGCCCTCGGCGAGGTGCGCGCCGAGGCGGACCCGGTCGGCGTCGGCGATGCGGACGCCCTTGGGGGCCACGTAGTCCGTCAGGCGCGGGAACTTGTCGATCGAGGTGACCTGGAGGTGCAGGCCCTCGGCGCGGGCGTTGAGGCGTACCTTCTCGACGTCGTCCACGGCGACCGGGCCGAGCGAGGTCCAGGCGACGTTGGCCAGGAAGCCGAAGATGCCGTCCAGGTTCTGGCCGTGCGGCTTGACCAGCCGGTGCGAGAGGAGGTGCAGCCGCAGGTACACGTCGTGCGCGTCGGTCGGCTTCTCGTCGAGGGAGGAGATCACCGTGCGGACCGCGACCACCTCGACGCCGCGGCGCGCGTCCGGACCGATGGCCTTCGCAGCACCCTCTCCGAGCAGTTCCACCGCACGCTCGGCGGACAGCCGCTCGCTGCCGGACGGCCCCGGCTCGGTGGTCAGCACGGGCGCGGGGAACCAGGTGTCGAGGACGGTGCCGTCGGCGGCGATCGTGGCGAGGCCGGCGGCAACGGCGCCGGTGGTGCGAGGTGCGGTCGTGTCGGTCATGAGGGCAACCTAACCGGCCGGGCCCCACCGAGGCGAACCAGCGTGCCGCCCGTCTCAGGTGCCGGGCCGCAGGTCGCCACGTTCACCGCTCCCCAGGAGCACCCTGGGCGCCTGAGCGCCGGTCCGGCGCGGATCGTCCGGCTCCGGTCATCCTCCGGACCGGCCCCGCCCCCGCCCACCCCTCCGCACCCGCGCACCCGCCCGGCCTGCCGACGCCTCCGCACTCACGGAGCCCTCCGACACCCCTGTGCCCACGCGGCCGGCCGACGCCTTGGCACCCACGCGCCCCGCCGACGCGTCCGTGTTCACGCGGCCGGCCGACGCCTCCGCAGCAGCCCGTCCCGCCCGCGCCTCCGCACCCGCCCGGCCCACCGGCGCCCGCGTCCCCGCCGTCCCCTCCGCCCGCACCTGTGGCGGAATGACCCGGGACAGCACCTCCCGCGCGTACGCCTCGTCGTAGGCTCCGTCGGTCAGGAGGACCTGGAGGCAGATGCCGTCCATCAGGGCGACCAGGGCCCGGGCGGTGACCCGATCCGTGCGCCTGGCCAGCCGGCCTGCCAGGTCCTCGGCCCACTCGGCGGCGACCGGGCGCAGGGCGGGCCGGCGCAGCGCGGCGAGGTAGAGCTCGTACTCCAGCTCGGCGCCGGCACGGTCGCCCGCGAGCCACTCGCCCAGCCGAGCCGCCAACTCGGCGGCCAGATCGGCGCCCGGTCCCGTGGCCGGCTCGGCGCCCGGTCCCGTGACCGCCCCTCCGACCAGGTCCGTGGCCGACCCCGCGGCCCGCCCCGTGCCGGGGGCCGCCGGGTCGTCGTCGCGGGGGGCGACGAAGGCGGCGAAGCCCCCGCCGGCCTGCCGCAGTGCGGCGACCATCAGCTCGTCGAGGGTCGTGAAGTGGTACGTCGTGGACCCGAGCGGCACATCCGCCTCGGCGGCGACGGAGCGGTGGGTGAGACCGGCGAGGCCCTTCTCCCTCACGACCCGGATCGCCGCGTCGATGATCCGCTGCCGCCGTCCGGGGTCGTGGCGGCGCGGCATCAGTGCGCGCCCCCCAGGTTGAGCACCACGACTCCGACGATGATGATCGCGATCCCGGCGGCCTTCGTCATCGTCATGCCCTCCCCGAGGAAGACGGTCCCGATCGTGGCGATGGCCGCGGTGCCGACGCCGGACCAGATCGCGTACGCCGTGCCGACCGACATCGACTTCAGTGCCTGGGCGAGCAGCACGAAGGAGACGGCGTAGCCGAGGACGGTGAGCAGCGTGGGCAGGAGCCTGCTGAAGCCCTGCGTGTACTTCAGGGCGGTCGTGGCGCCCACCTCGGCGGCGATGGCGACGCCGAGCAACAGGTATCCCATATGTACGAGCGTACATAACGGCGGCCGGAACACGCGCCGACGCGACCGGCTGACGACCCGTCCGAGTCGGGCACGGGCCGGAGATAACAAGGGGGAAACCGCTCTCCCAAAAGGCTCGTTGGAGCTCCCAGCGTCCACTACTCTTCCATCTGCTTCACCTTTCACACACGGGCCGTCGCAGCCGCGGACATTCGCCATGGGCACCGCCAAAGGATCAGCGCATGCAAGAGAAGACCCCTCGGCCCGCCCAGGAACAGCCCTGGGAGAACGGCTGGGTACCGGACACCTCCCGGGCCCCGGGGACCCGCCGGCTGTGGCTGGCGGGCGGGCTCGCGCTGGCCACGATCATCGCGTGCGCCGCCTCGGTGGCCCTGATGAACAGGTCTCCGGAGAAGGTGTCGGGTGCGGGGAGCCCGCCCGTCTCCGGTGAGGCCACCGTGCCCGGCCTGATCTCCTTCGCCACCGCCTCGACGAGCGGTACCGCGACGCCCGGCACCAAGAAGGCCCCGCCGTCGCCCTCCGAGGACTCCACCTCGGCCGCGCCCCAGCCGCAGGCGTCGGCGTCCCCGTCCCCGGTGAAGACGTCCAAGTCACCTTCCGCGCACGCCACTTCGTCCCGGCCGAAGCCGCAGAGCATGTCGAGGTCCGTGCAGTCGGTCAACTACCCCGACCGGTACTGGGACGTGAGCGGTGGTTATGTGAAGCTCGACCGGATCGAGTCGGCGTCGGCCCGGCGCAGCGCCACCTTCACGCTCGTCAAGGGGCTTTCCGACGCGTCCTGTTACTCCTTCGCCACCGCCGACGGCACCTACCTGCGCCACCGCAACTTCGTGCTGCGCTCCGAGAGCGACGACGGCTCGTCCCTGTTCCGGCAGGACGCCACCTTCTGCGCCCGCCCCGACTCCTCCGGCACGGTCATGCTGGAGTCGGTGAACTACCCGGGCCGGTTCCTGCACCACCAGAACTTCCAGCTGAAGCTGGACCCGTACCAGTCCGGCTACCAGTACCGCTCGGACTCGGCGTTCCGGCTGGTGGGCGGGCTGGCCTGAGCCCACCGAACCCGGTAGGACGACAACGGCGGCGTCCTCGCGAGGACGCCGCCGTTGTCGTCGTGCCGGTGGGGGTCAGACGTTGAACCCGAGCGCGCGCAGCTGCTCGCGCCCGTCGTCCGTGATCTTGTCGGGGCCCCACGGCGGCATCCACACCCAGTTGATGCGCAGTTCGTTGACGAGGCCGTCCGTGGCGGACTTGGCCTGGTCCTCGATGACGTCGGTCAGCGGGCAGGCCGCCGAGGTCAGGGTCATGTCGATCGTCGCGATGTTCGCGTCGTCGACGTGGATGCCGTAGATCAGGCCGAGGTTGACGACGTCGATGCCCAGTTCGGGGTCGACGACGTCGTACAGCGCCTCGCGGAGTTCCTCCTCCGAGGCCGGCTTCATCTCAACGGTCTCGCTCATGCCGTCTTCCTTTCGGCTTCGGCTCCGCCCAGGGCCTGGGCCGTCGCGTCCTTCCACGCCATCCAGCTCAGGAGGGCGCACTTCACCCGCGCCGGGTACTTGGAGACACCGGCGAACGCGACCGCGTCCTCCAGCACCTCCTCCATCGCGTCGTCGGGCTCGATCCGGCCCTTGGACTGCATCAGCTCCAGGAAGGTCTCCTGGACCTTCTGCGCGTCCGCCAGGTCCTTGCCGACGAGGAGTTCGTTCAGTACGGAGGCGGATGCCTGGCTGATGGAACAGCCCTGCCCCTCGTAGGAGACGTCCTCGATCGTCGTGCCGTCGTACTTCACACGCAGCGTGATCTCGTCGCCGCACGTCGGGTTCACATGGTGCACCTCGGCGTCGCCGTCCCTCAGACCACGCCCGTGCGGGTGCTTGTAGTGGTCCAGGATGACTTCCTGGTACATCGAGTCCAGCTTCATGTGGTCGTCGTCCCGTCCGTCAGCCGAAGAAGTTCCGTACGTGCTCCAGGCCGTCTACCAGCGCGTCGATCTCCGCCGGCGTGGAGTACAGATAGAACGACGCTCGCGTGGTCGCAGGAATTCCGTACCGCAGGCACACGGGGCGGGCGCAGTGGTGGCCGACCCGGACCGCGATGCCCTGCTCGTCGAGGACCTGGCCCACGTCGTGCGGGTGGATGTCGCCGAGCGTGAAGGAGATCGCCGCGCCGCGGTCCTCGGCCGTGGTGGGGCCGATGATCCGCAGGTCGGGGACCTCGGCGAGCCTGCGCACCGCGTACTCGGTGAGCGCGTGCTCGTGGGCGAGGATCTTGTCCATGCCGATCGCGTCGAGGTAGTCGATGGCCGCGCCGAGGCCGACCGCCTGAGCGATCGGCGGCGTGCCCGCCTCGAACTTGTGCGGGGCGGGAGCGTACGTCGACGAGTGCATCGACACCGTCTCGATCATCTCGCCGCCGCCCAGGAACGGCGGGAGGTCCTCCAGCAGTTCCTGCCGGCCCCACAGGACGCCGATGCCCGTCGGGCCGCACATCTTGTGACCCGTGAAGGCGACGAAGTCGGCCTGGAGGGCCTGGACGTCCAGCGGCATGTGCGGCGCGGCCTGCGAGGCGTCGATGCAGACCAGCGCGCCGACCTCCTGCGCGCGGCGCACTATCGCCTCGACCGGGTTGACGGTGCCGAGGATGTTGGACACCAGGACGAAGGAGACGATCTTCGTCTTCTCCGTGATGACCTCGTCGATGTTGGAGAGGTCGAGGCGGCCGTCGTCGGTGAGACCGAACCACCGCAGCTTCGCGCCCGTGCGCTGCGCGAGCAGCTGCCACGGCACGATGTTGGAGTGGTGCTCCATCTCGGTGATGACGATCTCGGTCTCGTGGTCGACCCGGTAGGGCTCGTCGGCCCAGCCGAGCATGTTGGCCACGAGGTTGAGCGACTCGGAGGCGTTCTTGGTGAAGATCACCTCGTCGCGGCTCGGGGCGTTGACGAACGCGGCGACCTTGTCGCGCGCGCCCTCGTACAGCGCCGTGGCCTCCTCGGCGAGCACATGCACACCGCGGTGGACGTTGGCGTTGTAGCGCTCGTAGTAGTCACTGAGAGCGTCCAGCACCTCGCGCGGCTTCTGCGAGGTCGCCGCGTTGTCCAGGTACACCAGCTTCTTACCGTCGTGGACCTGGCGGTCCAGGATGGGGAAGTCCTTGCGGATCGCCTCGGTGTCGAGGAGGCCCGGCAGCTGTGTCACGCGGATGCGCCACCCTTCACGTATGACTCGTAGCCCTCGTTCTCCAGCTTGTCGGCCAGCTCGGGACCGCCGGACTCGGCGATCCGGCCGTCCGCGAAGACGTGGACGTGGTCGGGCTTGATGTAGCGCAGGATGCGCGTGTAGTGCGTGATCAGCAGGGTGCCGACCTCGCCGGACTCACGGACGCGGTTGACGCCCTCCGAGACGATGCGCAGCGCGTCGACGTCCAGACCGGAGTCCGTCTCGTCGAGGATCGCGATCTTCGGCTTGAGCAGTTCCAGCTGGAGGATCTCGTGGCGCTTCTTCTCACCGCCGGAGAAGCCCTCGTTGACGTTGCGCTCGGCGAAGGCGGGGTCCATGTTCAGGCGCTGCATGGCCTCCTTGACCTCCTTCACCCAGGTGCGCAGCTTGGGGGCCTCGCCGCGGATGGCGGTGGCGGAGGTGCGCAGGAAGTTGGAGACCGAGACGCCGGGGACCTCGACCGGGTACTGCATCGCCAGGAACAGGCCCGCGCGGGCGCGCTCGTCGACGGACATCTCCAGGACGTCCTCGCCGTCGAGCAGCACGGTGCCGCCGGTGATCGTGTACTTGGGGTGACCCGCGAGCGAGTAGGCGAGGGTCGACTTGCCCGAGCCGTTGGGGCCCATGATGGCGTGCGTCTCGCCCTGCTTCACGGTGAGGTCGACGCCCTTGAGGATCTCCTTCGTGGCGTTGTCGGCCTCGACGGTGACGTGCAGGTCTCGGATTTCAAGCGTTGCCATGGGGGCCTCAGGACTCCTGGGTGACGGAGACGAGCACATCGTCCCCTTCGATCTTTACGGGGTATACGGGGACGGCGCGCGTCGCGGGCAGGCCGGACGGTTTGCCGGTGCGGAGGTCGAACGCGGAGCCGTGCAGCCAGCACTCGATCTGGCAGTCCTCCACCTCGCCCTCGGAGAGCGAGACGTTCGCGTGCGAGCAGATGTCGTTGATCGCGAACACCTCTCCCCCGGTCTTGACGACCGAGACCGGCGTGCCGTCGAGTTCCACCCGTTTCGGGGTGTCCTCCTCCAGCTCGCTCAGCCCGCAGGCGCGTCGGAACGTCGACGGGGCAGTCATCAGACCGACGCCTCCAGCTCCTCGTCGATCCTGACGAGGAGGCGTTCCTGGAGGTCGGGGACGCCGATCTGCTGGACGAGTTCGGCGAAGAAGCCGCGGACCACCAGGCGGCGCGCGTCGTCGGCGGGGATGCCGCGGGCCATCAGGTAGAAGAGCTGCTCGTCGTCGAAGCGGCCGGTGGCGGAGGCGTGGCCGGCACCGACGATCTCGCCGGTCTCGATCTCCAGGTTCGGCACCGAGTCGACGCGCGCCCCGTCCGTGAGGACCAGGTTGCGGTTCATCTCGTAGGTGTCGGTGCCCTCGGCCCTGGCCTCGATGAGCACGTCACCGATCCACACCGCGTGCGCCGCCTCGCCCTGGAGCGCGCCCTTGTAGACGACGTTCGACTTGCAGTGCGGCTCGTTGTGGTCGACCAGGAGGCGGTGCTCCTGGTGCTGGCCGGCGTCCGTGAAGTACAGGCCGAACAGCTCGGCCTCGCCGCCGGGACCTGCGTAGGTCACGCGCGGGTTGAGGCGCACGAGGTCGCCGCCGAAGGTGACGACCACGGACTTGAAGGAGGCGTCCCGGCCGATCAGCGCGTTGTGCTGGGCCACGTGCACGGCCTTGTCGTCCCAGTCCTGCACCGAGACGACGGTCAGCTTGGCGCCGTCGCCCAGGAGGTAGTCGACGTTGGCGGCGAGCACCGCGTCACCGGTGTGGTCGATGACGACGACGGCCTCGGCGAAGGCTCCCAGCTCGATGACCTGGTGGCCGTAGGCGACCCCGCCCCGGCCGTGCACGGCGATGCGGATCGGCTCGGTGAGCACCGTCTCCTTGGGGACGGAGACCACGCCGGCCTTCTCGAACGCCGAGTACGCCTGGGCGGCGACGCGGTCCACCGGGGTGCCCGCCCTGCCGAGGCGGGCGTCGTCACGGCCGACGGTCTCGACGGTGACGCCCTCGGGTGCCTGGATGTCGACCCTCACGCCTTCGCCGGTCGCGACGGCGGTGCCGTCGTGCAGGCCGCGCAGCCGCTCCAGCGGGGTGAACCGCCACTCCTCCTCGCGGCCGTGCGGGACCGGGAAGTCCGACACGTCGAAGGACGGCGGCGCGCTCATGCGCGTGGCGACGGTCGACTCGGCGGCCACCGCGATCTGGCCGGCGGTCGTGCTGCCGACCGATGGGGGTGCCCCCGCCCGAACGGAGTTGAGGGTGGGGGAATTTGTAGCCTCAGCCATGGCTGTCGGTCTGCTCTCTTCCTACGTCAGAAATTGCTCGCTGCGGTCGGGGGCGGGTCTCAGCCGACCGCGCCTTCCATCTGCAGCTCGATCAGCCGGTTGAGTTCGAGTGCGTACTCCATGGGGAGTTCCTTCGCGATCGGCTCGACGAAGCCGCGCACGATCATCGCCATCGCCTCGAACTCGGTCATGCCACGGCTCATCAGGTAGAAGAGCTGGTCGTCGCTGACCTTGGAGACGGTGGCCTCGTGCCCCATGGACACGTCGTCCTCACGGACGTCCACGTAGGGGTAGGTGTCGGAGCGGGAGATCGTGTCGACCAGCAGCGCGTCGCACAGCACGTTCGACTTGGAGCCGTGGGCGCCCTCGCCGATCTCGACCAGACCGCGGTAGGAGGTACGGCCGCCACCGCGCGCCACCGACTTGGAGACGATGTTGGAGGACGTGTTCGGCGCCATGTGGACCATCTTGGAGCCGGCGTCCTGGTGCTGGCCCTCGCCCGCGAAGGCGATGGAGAGGGTCTCGCCCTTGGCGTGCTCGCCCATCAGGTAGACGGCCGGGTACTTCATGGTGACCTTGGAGCCGATGTTGCCGTCGACCCACTCCATGGTCGCGCCCTCGTACGCCACGGCGCGCTTGGTGACCAGGTTGTAGACGTTGTTCGACCAGTTCTGGATGGTCGTGTAACGGCAGCGGGCGTTCTTCTTGACGATGATCTCGACCACGGCGCTGTGCAGCGAGTCCGACTTGTAGATCGGCGCCGTACAGCCCTCGACGTAGTGCACGTAGGCACCCTCGTCGACGATGATCAGGGTCCGCTCGAACTGGCCCATGTTCTCCGTGTTGATACGGAAGTAGGCCTGGAGCGGGATCTCGACGTGCACGCCCTTCGGCACGTAGATGAAGGAGCCGCCGGACCACACCGCGGTGTTCAGCGACGCGAACTTGTTGTCGCCGACCGGGATGACCGTGCCGAAGTACTCCTTGAAGAGCTCCGGGTGCTCCTTGAGGGCGGTGTCGGTGTCCAGGAAGATGACGCCCTGCTCCTCCAGGTCCTCACGGATCTGGTGGTAGACGACCTCGGACTCGTACTGGGCGGCGACACCCGCGACGAGGCGCTGCTTCTCCGCCTCGGGGATGCCGAGCTTGTCGTACGTGTTCTTGATGTCCTCGGGCAGGTCCTCCCAGGACTCCGCCTGCTTCTCCGTGGAGCGCACGAAGTACTTGATGTTGTCGAAGTCGATCCCCGAGAGGTCCGAGCCCCAGTTGGGCATGGGCTTCTTCTCGAAGAGGCGCAGTCCCTTGAGACGGAGCTTGGTCATCCACTCCGGCTCGCTCTTCTTGCCGGAGATGTCCCGGACGACGTCCTCGTTGATACCGCGCTTGGCAGAGGCACCGGCCGTGTCGGAGTCGGCCCAGCCGTACTCGTACTTGCCCAGGCCCTCGAGCTCGGGGTGGGCGGTCTCCGTGGGGAGTGTCATGCGGGGTTCCTCCCGGCCGTGCTTGCCGATGCGTTGTGGGTGGTGTGGGAAATCTTGGGGATGAACGTCGTGCAGACGCCGTCGCCGTGCGCGATGGTCGCCAGCCGCTGGACGTGCGTGCCGAGCAGCTGGGAGAAGATCTCGGTCTCCGCCTCGCACAGCTGCGGGAACTTCTCCGCGACATGGGCCACCGGGCAGTGGTGCTGGCAGAGCTGCTCGCCTCTTCGCGGGAGGGGGGCGCTGCGCGCCGTAGCAGCGTACCCGTCCGCGCTCAGGGCCTTGGCCAGCGCTTCGGTGCGCTCCTCGGGGGCGGCGGCCTCGATCGCCGTACGGTAGGCGGCGGCCTGCTCGGCGATCCTCGCGCGCGCGAAGGCGACCACGGCCTCGTCCCCGCCGAACCGCTCCTGGATCCAGCGCAGGGCGTCCGCGGCGAGCGAATCGTACGACTGGTCGAAGGCGTCCCGGCCGCAGTCCGTCAGCGCGAAGACCTTGGCGGGGCGGCCACGGGTGCGGGCGCCGTAGACCCGCTGCTCGCGGGGTTCCACGACGTCGTCGGTGACGAGGGCGTCGAGGTGGCGGCGCACGGCCGCCGGGGTGAGTCCCAGCCGCCCGGCGAGTTCGGTGACGGTCGAGGGCCCGTGGTCCAGGATGGATCGCGCGACCCGGTTGCGCGTCGAGCGCTCTCCGGTCGCGAGCTCCTCCTGAGGGGTCCCCGTGGGGGTCTCCCGAGCCTCGTCGACGTTTTTCACAACGCCATTGTTGCGTAATTCCTCAGGGGCAGGCAAGCCGCGTCCGATCCGGGCTCCGGTGCCCTGCATCACTTAGGTTCACCTAATCCCACCTGCGACGACGCTCCCGGTCGATCGGACGGGTGGCGCGGCCGAGCACCTTGGGGAACACTCGCGAAACATGTCCACACCCCCTCCGACCGGCCCTCTTGTCACCCGCGGCACCATGGCCGCGCAGCTGCGCGAACTCGGCGTACGACCCGGTGAGACCCTCCTCGTCCACTCCTCACTGAGCTCCCTCGGCTGGGTCTGCGGGGGCCCCGTCGCGGTGGTCCGGGCACTGCTCGACGCGCTCGCCCCGGGCGGCACGCTCGTGGTCCCCACCCAGACCGGCGACCTCTCGGACCCGGCGCTGTGGGCGAACCCGGCGGTTCCCGAGGAGTGGTGGACGACGATCCGCACCGCGATGCCGCCCTACGACCCGCTGGTCACACCCTCGCGCGGCGTCGGCGTCCTCCCGGAGACCGTACGGACGTGGCCGGGCGCCCTGCGCAGCGCCCACCCGCAGACCTCGTTCGCGGCCCTCGGACCGCGCGCCGCGGAGATCGTCGGGGACCACGCCCCCGACTGCCGGCTCGGCGAGCGCAGCCCGCTGGCCCGGCTGGAGGCGCTCGGGGCGCGGGTCCTGCTGCTGGGGGCGGGCTACGCCACCTGCACCGCCTTCCATCTGGCCGAGTACCGCGTCCCGTCCCCGCTGGTGCGGGTGGGACGGCCGGGGCCGGTGGGCTGGGAGACGGTGACCGAGGTGTCGATCTCCTCGGAACGCTTCGACGAACTCGGCCACGACTTCGAGCGGGACCGCCCCGCCGGCCGTCCCGTCGTCCGCGGCAGGATCGGCGCGGCCGAGGCACGGCTGTTCCCGGTGGCGGACGCGGTGGCCTACGCGGAGCGGTGGCTGGCCCTGCACCGACCCCGCGAGGAGGAGTTCCCGCACCCTCCCCCGCTCTCGGCTCCGTTCGACCGGGGGGACCCCCGGCTCTGAGCGGCGGCGGACGTACCTAGACTCTGGACCCATGCGAAGTGAGCCCGTGGTCCAGGTCCAGGCCCTGGTGAAGCGGTACGGCCGGAAGACCGCGGTGGACGGCCTCGACCTGGTGGCCGGACCCGGCGTGACCGCCGTACTCGGCCCCAACGGGGCGGGCAAGACGACCACGGTCGAGACCTGCGAGGGGTACCGGAGGCCGGACGCCGGTACGGTGCGCGTCCTGGGCCTCGACCCGGTCGGACAGTCCGCGGCCCTGCGGCCCCGGATCGGCGTCATGCTGCAGTCCGGCGGCGTCTACTCGGGCGCGCGGGCCGACGAGATGCTCCGGCACGTCGCCCGGCTGCACGCCCGTCCGCTGGATGTGGACGCCCTCGTCGAGCGCCTCGGCCTCGGCGGCTGCGGACGCACCGCCTACCGCCGCCTCTCCGGCGGGCAGCAGCAGCGGCTCGCGCTGGCGATGGCCGTGGTGGGCCGCCCGGAACTGGTGTTCCTGGACGAGCCCACCGCGGGGCTCGATCCGCAGGCCCGCCACGCCACCTGGGACCTGGTGCGGGACCTGCGCGCCGACGGTGTCTCCGTGATCCTCACCACCCACCACATGGACGAGGCCGAGCAACTCGCCGACGACGTCGCGATCATCGACGCGGGCCGGGTCATCGCCCAGGGCTCCCCGGACGAGCTGTGCCGCGGCGGCGCGGAGAACACGCTCCGCTTCACCGGCCGGCCCGGACTCGACGTCGGCTCCCTCCTCAAGGCGCTCCCCGCGGACTGCACGGCCGCCGAGCTGACGCCCGGTTCCTACCGCGTGGTCGGCAAGGTCGATCCGCAACTGCTCGCCACGGTCGCCTCGTGGTGCGCGCAGCACGGGGTGATGCCGGACAGGATCTCGGTGGAGCGGCACACCCTCGAAGACGTCTTCCTGGAGCTGACCGGCAAGGAGTTGCGCGCGTGACCACCGGCACCTACACCCCCGCGCCGGGGGCGGCGCCCCTGCCCCGCATGATCGCGGCGCAGGCGGCGCTGGAGACCAGAATGCTGCTGCGCAACGGCGAGCAGCTGCTGCTGACCGTGGTGATCCCCACGCTGCTGCTGGCCCTGTTCAGCTCGGTGGACATCGTCGACACCGGCGCGGGCGAGGCCGTCGACTTCCTGGCGCCCGGCATCCTGGCGCTGGCCGTGATGTCCACCGCGTTCACCGGGCAGGCCATCGCGACCGGCTTCGAGCGCCGCTACGGCGTCCTGAAGCGGCTCGCGTCCTCCCCGCTCCCCCGCTGGGGCCTGATGACGGCGAAGACGGCCTCCGTGCTGGTCACGGAGGTCCTCCAGGTGATCCTGCTGACGGTGATCGCCTTCGCGCTCGGCTGGTCGCCGCACGGCAACCCGTTCACCGTGCTGCTCCTGCTGGTCCTCGGCACGGCCGCCTTCTCCGGGCTCGGCCTGCTCATGGCGGGCACCCTGAAGGCGGAGGCCACGCTGGCCGCCGCGAATCTCGTCTTCCTGCTGCTGCTGGTCGGCGGCGGCGTCATCGTCCCGCTGGACAGGTTCCCGGCCGGGGTCCAGGACGTCCTCGCCCTGCTGCCCGTCTCGGCCCTGTCGGACGGCTTGCGGGACGTCCTCCAGCACGGCGCCGGAACCCCCTGGGGCGACCTGGCGATCCTGGCCGTGTGGGCGGTCGTGGGCCTGGCCGCGGCCGGGCGGTTCTTCCGCTGGGAGTAGCCCTGGCCCGGGACCCTCGTGAACGCGTGCACAAGCAGCCGCCTACGATGGTGGGCGTGCCCAACGTGACCCCCGCCGACGCCGTAGCGGCCGTCCGCAACCCGCTCGCCTTCATCGCCGCCCGCTGGACCCCGGATCCCCGGACCGTGCGGCGGGCCGCCCTCGCCGCGCTCGTGATGTCGGTGGTCATCGTGGTCACCGGCGGTGCCGTACGGCTCACCGGCTCCGGCCTCGGCTGCCCCACCTGGCCCAAGTGCACCGACGACTCGCTCACCACCACCGGCGCCATGGGCGTGCACGGCGTGATCGAGTTCACCAACCGGATGCTGACGTACGTCCTGTGCGCCGCGGTCGGGTGGGCGATCGTCGCGGCCCGCTCCGAGAAGCCGTACCGGCGCAGCCTGACCCGGCTCGGGTGGGCTCAGTTCTGGGTCGTGATGGGCAACGCGATCCTCGGCGGGATCGTCGTGCTGGTGGGCCTGAACCCGTACACGGTCGCCGCGCACTTCCTGCTGTCCTCGGCGCTGATCACGGTGGCCACCGTGATGTGGCAGCGCACCCGGGAGGGCGACGGGGCGCCCCGTCCGCTGGTCGGCAGGCCCATCCAGCAGATGGTGTGGTTCCTGGTCGCCGCCGCCGTGCTGCTGATCGCCGTGGGCACCGTGGTGACCGGCTCGGGCCCGCACGCGGGCGACTCCAGCGAGGTCGAGCGGATGCCGCTGGACTGGGAGACCGTGAGCAAGCTGCACGCGGTGCTCGCCTGGATCGTGGTGACGCTGACCTTCGCCCTGTGGTTCGTCCTCAAGGCGGTCGACGCCCCCGCCGGGCCACTGCACCGCACCCGCGAACTGTTCCTGGTGCTGCTGTCGCAGGGCGTCATCGGCTACGTCCAGTACTTCACCAACCTGCCCGAGGTCCTGGTCGGCCTGCACATGCTCGGCTCGGGCCTGGTGTGGATCGCCGTGCTGCGTGTCCTGCTGGCGCTGCGCGAGCGCCCGGACCAGGTGATCGGCCTGCCGGGTCCCGCGGCCGAGGCCACCCTGGGCACGCGCGCGTAGGCACCGCCCGTCCGGTGGCCGGGTGCCGGTGACCACGCGCGCGTGGTCACCGTCGGCCGGTGGCCGCGCCCCGCGCCCCGCGCCGCGCCCCGCGCCCCGCGCCCCGCGCCCCGCGCCCCGCGCCCCGCGCCCCGCGCCGGGCAGCCTCCCCCACGAGTCACCCGTACGCCGTCACCAGCGCGTCGATCGCCGGGCCCAGGTAGGCGCGGGTGAGCTCGCCCCGGCGCGCCGGCCATTCCTCGGCGGGCGGCGCCGGCCGTTCGTAGCGCCGGCGCCGGACGTCGTCCACCACCTCGGCCGGCGCGCCGAGCCCGGGCAGTTCCCGCAGCGCCTCCCCCTTGGTGATCAGCCGTCCCTCGCGCAGGGTCACCGTCGCCCGCGCGAAGGTCGTCAGACCCACGTCGACCCAGTCGTCCTGCCGCCACAGACGCGCCTTGTCGACGGCCGGCCGCCAGAAGTCCCGCTGGTCACGGACGACGAACGCGCCGATCTCCCGGTCGGACACGGCCGGGAGCAGCTCGGCCGGGCTCCGGCCGTGCAGCACCCGCCCGAAGACGTGCAGTTCGCGCCGGGTGACCGGGGTGACCGGCCGGCGCATCACATGGTCGTGCGCCCAGGTCAGGTGCCGTTGTTCCGCGTCGTCGAGCGCGTCGGGGGCGAAGTAGCTGCAGTGCAGCTTGCGGGCGAGCGGCTCGGCGCGCAGCCGGCGGTGCAGGGTGACGACCCGGCGGACGGTGGCCGGGGTGACGGGCCGGTCGAGCACCGCGAGCAGGTCGAGGTCGCTGCGGCCCTCCTGGTAGTCGCCCCCGGCGAGCGAGCCGTGCGCCCAGACGGCGACGGGCGCGAGCGCCGTGAGCTCGTCGAGGAAGCGGTCGAGCAACACGTCGGTCTGCATCGGACCAGTCTGTACAGCTCACTCCAGCCCGTACACCCTGCGTGCGTTGCCCGCCGCGATCAGGCCCGCCACCCGCTGCGCGTCCGCCAGGGACCAGGCGCCGTCGGCGACCCAGGTGCCGAGCACCCGCGCCAGGGCCTCGCGGAACAGCCGCGCCCCCACGACGTGCAGCTCGGGCAGCCCGTGCGCCCCGCTGGCGAAGAGGATCTTGCCGAAGGGGGCCAGCTCCAGGATCTCGGCGAGGACGGTCGCGGCCCGGGCGCCGGTGCGGACCAGGGCGGCGCCCGAGTCGGCGTAGACGTGCGGGAAGACGCCGGCCAGGTGGGCGGCGTGCCGGTGGTAGGGGTAGCCGTGCAGCAGGACGAGGTCCGTTCCCAGCCCGGCCGTCGCCCGGACGAAGTCGGTCAGCAGGACCGGGTCGGTACGGTCGGTCCGCAGGCCCGGTTCGCCGAGTCCGGCGTGCAGCTGGAGCGGCAGCCCCGAGGCGACCGCGATCCACAAAAGGTGCCTGAGCAGCACCGGATCGCTCAGCTCGCCCCCGACCCTGCGCCCGGCCAGCCACCGCCCGGCCGCCCCGCGCACCTCCCCCGGGCCGGGCGGCTCCGGCGCGAGGGCGAGCCCGTGCCGCACGCCCGCCACGGAGGTGAACGCCACGGCGTCGGCGGCGGCGCCGTGCACCGACTCGGCGAGGTTGGCGAGGAAGGACTCGACGGTGCCGGAGGTGTCGGCGACCTGCTCGGCCAGCAGCTCCAGGCGCACGATCTCGCGGGCCTCGGCGGCTCCGGCGCAGGCCATCTCGGCGGGTCCGGTGAGGTCGCCGGGCAGCCCGGTGTCGACCAGGTACGTCGTGATGCCGCTGCCGCGCAGCAGCCGGCGGCCCGATTCCAGTACGCCGAGTTCACGACGCCGGGCGAGATAGCGGGCGGGCGGACAGTGCGGTTCCAGGCCGAGCAGCGGGGGGCACCAACGGCGTACGGCGAAGCCCGTCTGGGTGTCGAACAGCGTGGTACCGGGCGCGGGCGGACCCTCGGTGCGGGCCAGCTGGGCCTCGAAGGTGCCGAGACCCAGCTCCGTTCTCAGCACGCCGTGGCAGTACTGGTCCACGAGGGACAGCGTTTCGATCATCCGGACTCCCCGCGCGCGTGGACCGCGTCCTCATATGGACTCATACGGTCCTAACGGGTGAACCGGGCGTCAGGTGATGCTGTCGCACACGCCGTGTGAATGGACGCCGGGCGCCGGGCGCCTCAGGGGTTCTTCGGGCCGCCGACCTGGATGCCCGCCATGCGCGTCCACTCGTACGGACCGGTCGTCACCTTCGCGGCGAACTCGCCGTCGAAGGCTTCGTGGACGGTGATGCCGGCCTTCTCGACCGCCCGCTCGGCCACCGCGTAGGAGGGTGCGACGAGGTCTCCCCAGCCGCCGTCCTCGCCGACGAGCACGATCCGTGCCCCGCGCTGTCCGAGGTAGGCGACCTGGCCCTCGGCCCCGCCGTGTGCCTTGGAGAAGCCGCCGATCTGCTGGGCGAGCCGGGCCACGGCGCGCTCGGCCTTCGCGGCCTGCCTGGCGTCGGTGCCCTCGTCAACCTGCTGCGTGTCTGCCATGGCCAGATGCTACCCACGGGTAGATCCTCGGGCGGCCCGGGCGCAGAACCACCGACCGGGGTGGCGCCTCCGGCACCGGCTACT
>NZ_JBEXCW010000117.1:0-21626 GCF_040605435.1 Streptomyces sp. NPDC005574 | reverse complement strand
GGTCCGTGGCCGAGGCCTGCTGGGACATCGGCATTCCTCTCCGTCGATAGGCCGCCAACGAGCGGCACGAACCGACGCAGCCTAGATCGAGTAGACGCCCCAACGCCAATGCCAGCCCACGCCACACGACCACCTAAACGCGCCCGACCACAGGCTGACCTGCTGTGGTCGGCCCACGGTCGGACGGCTACCACCGAGCCGACCACGCTCCACTGCGACACACGAACTACTGGCGGGCTACTACCACCATCTCCCCCGCCCACGAACCCGCACCCAAGATTGGCGCCTCCCCCACCCTCCGCAGGGTGGCCGGGGTGTGGGGCGGAGCCCCGCGTCTTACCTGAGCTGGCCTGTTCCCCTCCTCCTTGATCACCCCAGGTGCTGGTGTGCTGACTGATTGTCAGTGCGTCCTGTCACTATGGGCGGCTGCGCGGGGAGTGGTGACGCGGGGGAGGCTTGCATGCCTTGGGTACGTCCGTACGTGCGCTCTGCCGGGACACCGGTTCGCGGACATTCGCGATGGGCTCCGGGCGCGCGACGCGAAATGACGATCTTGGCTCTCGTAGCCTTGGCCGTGGTCGGGCAGGGGAACAGGAATGCGCCTGCCGGGGGCGAGGGGACTCCGGGGCCGCGGTCCACCGTGCAGTATCCGATCCGCTTCGACCGCGTCCCGGCGGTGCGAGCGCCCAAGCCTCGTTCCACGGTGTCGTACCCGATCCCGTGGCAACGGTGACTGGCCGCCGGCCGCCAGCGCGCACGGCGCTCCGGCAAGAGGCAGCAACAGAGAGACGCCCAGCTGATCGCCTTCGCCATGGTGGCGGCCTTTGTCATCGGGCTGGTGGCGGTGGTGGTCAACTGGCTGCTCGTGCACGGAATTGCGAGAACCCTCGTATCTACGGGCAAGGCGAGGCGCGAGAGCTACTCACTGGCCTTCTGACACCGTCCAGGAGAGCGCCTGGGTCACGGCTACCGCCTCGTGCGGCCGGCTGATGCTTGCTGAGTGTCCGCGCCGGAGCTGACGTGCCGCTGGGTCTCCTGAGGGCCGTGCCAGTCCAGGCACATCACGGTGGCGTCGTCTGCGAGCCGGCCGTCGGCGGCGTCCCGGACCGCGGACGTCAGCGTCAGTGCGGCCTCCCGCGGGTGCAGGTCCCGGGTGCGCTCCAGCAGGGCGGGCAGGTCGACCTTTTCTCCATGCCGTTCGAGCATGCCGTCGGTGAGCATGAGCAGACGGTCACCGGGGCGCAGATCGATGTCTTGTACGCGGTAGGGGTGGACCGTGGTGGACACGGACAGCCCGAAGGGATGGTCCACCTCGCAGATGATCGTCTCCGCAGCCCCCTCGCGCATGCGTAGTGGCCAGGGGTGGCCGGCGTTGACGAGCTGGGCCCGGCCGCTGTGGAGGTTGATGCGAAGCAGCTGGCCGGTGGCGTGACCGTGGCCGTGGTCGGCGAGTGCCTGATCGGCTCGGTGGGCCTGTTCAGCCAGGCCGACTCCTGCGCGGCGGGCGCCGCGCAGGGCGCACACCAGGACCGTGGCGGCCAGGGCGGCATCGATGTCGTGGCCCATGGGGTCCGTCACCGACAGGTGCAGGGTGTCGCGGTCCAGGGCGTAGTCGAAGGTGTCTCCGCTGAGGTCTTCGGAGGGCTCCATGTTCCCGCACAGTGTGAACTGTGCGGCCTCGCACGACAGTGACTGGGGCAGCAGCTGGTACTGGATCTCCGCCGCCAAGGTAGGAGGGATGGAGCGTTTGCCCCAGGTGTAGAGGTCGGTGAAGCGCCCGTTGGCGATCACGATGTAGGCCAGGACATGGGCGGCTTCCCCGACCGCGTCAAGGACGTCCTCGCTGGGGGCGGCCGGCAGGAGCAGTTCCAGCAGCCCGATCGCGTCCCCCCGGCTGGTGACCGGCACGATCACGCGCTGTCCCTGGCTGGCCGCTTCCTGATACAGGCGCTGGGTACGGATCACCACCTCGTAGACGCTGCCGAACATGGGGATCCGCTCCGCCTCCCGCCCACCCTCCACGGCACCGGCGGTGTACAGCCGCGCCAGCGCTTTCCCCGTCAGGTCCACAATGAGGAATGAGACCTGCCTGGCCCCGAAACGCCGCCGCAGGTCCTCCGCGATCACGTCGACGGCCTCAACCGGCGCCGCCGTCTCCGCTGCCGTCAGTAGCCGGGGAAGTTCACTCTGCCCACCACTCACGATCATGGCTCCTTCAACCGGCCCCTCCTATCAGCTTGAGAACCTCCACGGTGAGCGTCAACCGGTGGCCAGTCACGTAAGTGACAAGGGCGAGGTTAAAACCGGCCGAGGGTCTGTCTGGCCGTATCCGCCCCGCCGCTGGACAGCCAGAGCTGAGACGCCCACGGCCCAGTCGTTTCAACGGCCCGTGTCTCATGAGACACGGCAAAGTCTGGAGAAGGACGGCTTCAGGGCCCTGCTCTCCCTTGGGGCGGGCCGGATGGTACTGCGTTCGAGGCGGGGCACCGAGATGTTGCCGGCATTCCCGGAGATCGGTGCCGGGCCGCGCAGCTGCCGGACGCAACCGCGCCGGACGGCACTTCCCCGTCAGCAATCACTGCTCGCAGGTCGTAACCCATCCCAACGCCCCCTCCACCGATCGGAGGCCCCATCTTGACGCAGACGCCGAAGCCGAACCCGCGCGGCACCCCCGACCAGGACCACCACACCCCAGCGGGTTCTCACGAGAGCACCGTCCAGAATCCTCGAACCCGCTGGTTTCAGCGTTCGATCTGCTGCGGCTGTCCGGGACCGACACGACCAGCTGGACGTATCAGCGCCGCCGCGCCGCGCTGGAGTCGGTGTTCACCGACCGCCAGCTGTCGGGGCCGTGGGTGCTGTGCCCGTCGACCACCGAGGCCGACACCGTCGTCGAGTGGCTGACCTGGTCGTCGGTCGGCATGGAAGGCGTGGTCTTCAAAAGGCTTGAAGATGCATACCGCCCATCAACGAGAGGGTGGTTGAAGTACAAGCCGCGCGAGACCACCGAGGCAGTCGTCGGCGCGGTCACGGGCACCCTCACCGCGCCCCGCAGCCTCCTGCTCGGCAGATACGACCACGACGGTCGGATGCAGTACACCGGCCGCACCGCAACGCTCACCCAGGCGGCCGGCAGCGCAGTCGGCGTACTGCTCGCGCCTGCGCAGCGCGGTCATCCCTGGGCGGGCTGGTCCATCTCCGCCGGGTGGGGCAGCCGCGAGAAACTGGACGTCACGCAGTTGAACCCCAAGCTGATGGTGGAAGTCGGCATTGATGTCGCCCGCGATGCTGCCGGCCGGTGGCGCCACCCCGCACGCTTCCACCGCGCCCGCCCCGATCTCACCCCTACCGGAGGCCGCCGTCGCACAGACGGCGGCACACGGGGCCCCGCCGACACGACTGAGACGGCACCGCGCCGCAGGAACCGGTCGGCTGCCGCAGCATCCATGTGCCGGGCCACACCACACGACTCGCCCACGTGCCCCACACCGACCCCTACGGGGAACCCGGCAAATTGGCCGGGTTCCCCTCAACCGCAGGCCGCAGCGCAACCGCAGGAGCTGACAAGCTCCACTTTCAGCTCAACGGTGTCGGTCGGCGCGGGGGTGGCACCGCTCGCAGAAGCTCCCACAGCGGCCGCGATCCCGACGCCCACCTGGCGAGCGTCTCCCGATCGACAACATGCAGCCGCTGCTGTTTCGCGAAGTCCGTAGCCGGACCGGTCACCCGACCGTTCGTGACCATCACTGCGACGTCCGCCCCGTGCACCTGCCGAGCCGTCCCGTTGAGCACCTGCAGATCTGGCGTGCCCACCGCCGAGCCCCGAGCGCCGTTGCGGCGGTGCTTGCACTGGATCACCCAGCGCCGGCCGAACGGGTCTGTGGCCTTCACGTCGGCGCCAAGGTCCCCGCGGCCGCCGACTCGCTGGGCATCCCGGCAGCCGTCCCGGCGCATCAACTCCCGTATCGCCTCCTCGAACTGGGCATGGTGCAGCGCGTCCAACTGAGGCAGCCCGTACCGCAGACCTTGCGCCCGCACGGCTTCCCACTGAGCCCTCTGCTGCCGGTTGTACAGCCATCCAGCACCCGCCAGCACGGCGAGCACCAGGAGCGCGATGAGGACCCACCAGTGCGCCAGCAGCCAGTTGACCACCACCACCATGAGACCGATGGCAGCAGTCGCCGCCATGGCGAAGCCGATCAGCTGGGCGTCCCTCTGCTGCTGCCTCTTGCTGGGACGCCGCGTACGCCGCCGCGCCGGCGGCCGCCGGCGGGTCACCGTTGCCACGGGATCGGGTACGACACCGTCGGACGCGGCACCGGCGGTCGAGCAGCAGGAACACGGTCGAAGCGGATCGGGTACTGCACCGTGGACTGCGGCCCCGGCGTCCCCTTGCCCCCTGCGGGAACATTCCCGTGGCCCAGCCCGACCACGGCTAACGCCACGAAAGCCACGATCGTCATTTCACGTCGCGCGCCCGGATCCCATCGCGAATGTCCGCGAACCGGTGTCCCGTCAGAGCGCACGTACGGCCGCACCCAAGGCATACAAGCCTCCCCCTCGTCACCACTCCCCGCACAGCCGCCCATAGTGACAGGGCGCACTGACAATAAGTCAGCACAACAGCACTCGCGGTGATCAAGGAAGAGGAGAACAGGCCAGGCCAGGGGAGACGCAGGCTCCGCCCACACTCCGGCCTGGCGATGTTGAGACGGGCGCTGGGCTCACGGGCTGCTCGACTGGGTGACACCCTGGGCGAGTTGGCCCACGACGTCGAAGACGCTCTGTCCGAACGCGGTAGGAGCGATCAGCACGCCGAAGACCAACACGATCAGGACGGTCAGCTTCTCGTCATTGCGGCTTCGGGCCTCGGTACGCCGCCGCAGCCGCACGACGATGATGACCGCCAGCAGAACCGCAACATTCATCTCCAGAACCACCGACCAGCCCTCCCCGTCACACGAACGTCCCAGCACACCTGTAGCCGGAACCACTTCACGCGGTGGGCTGATCACTGAACGTTGGCGGCAAAACGCTTCTGCCCGACTGAATTGCCGGCCTTGACCAACAGCGTGCGTCGACCCTGAGTGAGCACGCGAGACAGCCCCGTCCCGGAACATCCGAAGCGGGGCTTTGACGAAGAACGTGGTCGTGAAGGGCGGTCGCCTACGCGGCGAAAGGCTCCATGAGTGCCTGTTTTCGATGTAATTCGATGGCGCAGCCCCCACTGAACGTCAACTCTGGTCACTGTGCCAGAACCAAAGCATCAGATCCGCGCCCTCTACACGGCCGCCACGGTGACCGTCTACCAGGCATACGCGCCGGAAATCGGCCTGCCCGCCGCGCAGGACGGTCGCTTTCCGGCAGCCTGGAAGAGGGAACGCATGACGTGGATCAAACCGTCGTTCCTCTGGATGATGTACCGCTGTGGATGGGCGGGCAAGGAAGACCAGGAGACCGTCCTCGCGATCGAAATCACCCGCAAGGGCTTCGAGTGGGCTCTGCGGAACGCTTGCCTGGCCCACTACGAACACGGGCTGCATCCCGACCGCGCCACCTGGAAACGCCAGCTGAAGCGAGCCCCGGCCCGAGTGCAGTGGGACCCCGAACGTGATCTGCACCTACAGCCGCTTCCTCACCGCTCTCTGCAACTCGGTCTCACGGGCGAGGCCGCTGAGCGCTACGCAGAGGAGTGGATCGTCTCGATCAACGACGTCACCGCACGCGTGCATGCGATCCATGCCCGTGTAGGGGACGGGGCTCTGGATGCCGCCCAGCAACTCCTTCCCGCAGAACACCCCTATCCGTCGGGCGACACGCTTCTGGCCCACTTACGCGACTGAGCCGGTCCCGACCGCTCTCGAGCGCATTGCGGAGGCCGTACCCGCGAGCCGGAGTACCCGACTACTGCGTAGGGGTTCGATGAACGGGCTTGCGGTGCTGCTGACCGGAACCGGCAGGACGACGATGGCGTCGCCTGGGACGACGGTGCCTGACTCGGGGAAACGTCAGGCGGCTGCTGTCAGCCGGCCGTGATGAGCTGGTAGCGCCTGCTCGAGCCAGGCTGGTTCGGCTCCTGCGGCAACCAGCCGCTGGTACACGTCTTTGGTGTTGTAGCCGGCCCGGGTTCGGCGGAAGTGGATCGCGACTTCATTGTGGTCGCCCTGCGGGGCAAGTGTGAACCAGCAGGAGCGCTCCGCCCCGCCGTCGCAGTCACATGGCTTGCAGGCACAGAAGTCGCGCTTCACCTGAAGAGCCATTCCCCACTTCGGATGTCAGGTGGTCGATGAGCCTGTCGTGGTTCACCGAGACGCCGTGCTCGTAGCACAGCTCGAACTTCCATCCCAGACCGTGCTGCCAGTACTTGACGCAGTACGGCTTGGTCACCGTGTGGAAAAGGGCGATTCGGCGCAGTAGGCCACTAGCGACCCACTCAGGTCAGGGAACGCCCAGAGAGACCGGAACAGCATGGTCGTGACGACGCTGCCCGGGACTCCGGCGGCCTTCAGCACAGCCCGTCGGCGGAGCTCTCGGCACTCCTCCACCAGACTTGTCAGGTCGGCATCAGCCACAGGCACTCAGCTTGTTCTTTTTCTTCCCGATTCGAATGAGGGCTCGAACGGGGTCACTCACCTGGGAGTTCGTCGGACGCGAGGGCGGCCTTCGTTTGATCCTGTGCTCCGTCACAGAGGTACGGGATCAACCGAAGGCCGTTGCCATGAGTGTGGTGTGCCCGGATGTCCGGCGGGAAGCGTTCGCCGAAGCGTCACGCTTCCGGGCCGAGTTCTACGAGTGTCTGACCGCCCGGCGCGACGAAATGTTCGAACTGGCCGACGCGCTGTTGTGCGCCGACGGGCCGGTCACCTCACCGGTGGACCTGACGATGGTGCCCGAGCACCGGCGCGGGCACGGTGCCTTGTACGGGGCTCTCAACCGGGGCCGGATCGACACCGAGAGGCTGCGGACCCTGCTCACCGGGCTGCCGTTGCCACGGTTCGAGGGCGGGCGCCTGGTGCTGGCGGTCGACGTGTCGCCGTGGCTGCGCTCGGACGCGCCGTGCTCGGCAGAGCGGCTGTTCTGTCACGTCTACGGCCGGGCGAAGTCCGCCTCCCAGTTCATCCCGGGCTGGCCGTACTCCTTCGTCGCCGTCCTCGAACCCGGAGCCACCTCGTGGACGGCGATCCTGGACGTGGTCCGGCTCGGACCCGAGGACGATGCGACCGCCGTCACCGCCGCCCAGCTCCGCGCCGTGGCCGACCGGCTCGTCTCAGCCGGCCAGTGGGCGCCCGGCGACCCGGACATCACGATCGTCATGGACGCGGGTTACGACGTCACCCGCCTGGCCTGGGTCCTGCGGGATCTTCCTGTCGAACTGGTCGGGCGCATCCGCAGCGACCGGGTGATGCGCCTGCCGAAGCCCACGCCCAAGGAGTACGCCCTGGCCTACCCCCAGGGCGGCAGGCCGCCGAAGCACGGCAAGGAGTTCCGCTTCGCCGAACCCGGGACCTGGCCCGAGGCCGCGATCACCACCGTCACCGACACTACCAACTACGGCAAGGCCGAAGCCCAGGCGTGGGACCGGGTCCACCCGAGACTGACCCACCGCTCGGCCTGGCTGGAGCACGACGGTGAACTCCCCGTCGTCGAGGGCACCTTGGTCCGGCTGAAGGTCGAGCACCTCTCCAAGCAACGGGAAGCACCGCCGGTCTGGCTGTGGTCCTCCAAGACGAGCGCCACCCCGGCCGACGTGGATCTGTGCTGGCAGGTGTTCCTCAGAAGATTCGACCTTGAGCACACCTTCAGGTTCGGAAAACAGATCCTCGGCTGGACCACCCCGAAGATCCGCACTCCCGAGGCCGCGGACCGGTGGACCTGGCTCGTGGTCGTCGCCCACACCCAACTCCGCCTCGCCCGGCCTCTGGCCGCCGACCTCCGCCGGCCCTGGGAGAAGCCGACCAAACCCGAACGCCTCACCCCGGCCCGGGTCCGCCGGGGGTTCAGGAACATCCGAGCCCACCTGCTCTGCCCGGCCCGTGTTCCCCAACCACGCGGCGCCGGTCCCGGACGACCGCCCGGGACCAAGAACCGCCATCCCGCACCCCGCTACGACGTCGGTAAAACCGTCAAACGCCCCGAGACCCTCAAGGCCATCGGCAGACCCGGCCGATCTTGGTAGATAGAGAACAAGCTCAGCTTGTTCTCTCGATCGATCGTCTGCGGGATCGGTGTCAGCGCTGCCTGCGAGCATACGGATCATGAAGCGATCCGACGATCTCCTGGCAGGGCTGGACGACATCGACTGGGCAGCCTTGGAGCATGCCTATGGCAGCGCCGAGGACGTGCCCGGCCAGCTCCGGTCGGTGTGCGGGCCGGATGAAGAGGCCCGGGAGAGCGCCTTCCGCAGCCTGTTCGGCAACATCTTCCACCAGGGCACCCGATACTCAGCCTCTCCGTACGCCGTGCCCTTCCTCACCCGGATCGCCGTCGCAGGCCCGGCCGACGCCCGAGTCGACGCCCTGCTTCTGCTGACCCGTCTGGCCATTGACTGGCACGACGAACACGACCTCCCGCTCGGCATCGACACCGCCGCGTGGCGCGCCGCAGCCATCAGCCCCGAAGACAATCTGCGCTGGTACGACGAGCAGATCGCCGCCGAGACCGACGAGGAGCAGCTCGAGAGATTGCGCCAGGGACGGGCGTACTGCGCGGCGGGGCACCCTGTCGACGGCCGCGAGGGCGCACTGCGCTCCTATGACGCGGTCCGCGCCCAGCTTCCCGTCCTGCTCGAACTGCTCGGCGACCGGGACCCGGAGATACGTACCAAGACCGCGTACCTCCTCGGCTGGTTCCCCGAGGAGGCCGACGCCACCCTGCACCCGTTGCTGGCCTGCCTCGACGGCGAGCGGGACCCCGTCTGCGTTGCCACGATCCTCATCGCGGTCGGGCTGCTCGCCGACCACGACCCGGACGGCCGACTCCGGCATTACCTCGACCACGAGCACCCCTTGCCGCGCTGGGCCGCCGCCACCGCCCTCACCCGCTTGCTGGTTGCACACCCGGCTGCCGCGCCCGGCCTGCCGCCGGCGGAGCGCATCGCCGCCGAGCTGGCGGCCTTCGGCGCCGGGCCGGCCCCCGAGTCCGCCACCGCCCACCATGCCGGCGACCTGCACAGCTACACCGTCCGCAGCCTGCTGCACCTGATGGGCGCCGCCGAGGACCCGGAGGGGGTCCTTCTGGACATCGTCCGCGCCCTGCCCCGTATCAAAGAGACCGGAGTCGTGCACCGCCCGCTGGCGGTCCGCGCCGAGAACCTGCTGAAAGCCCTGTTCGACCCCACGGATGCCGTACCGGTGTTCACCGAGCTCTCCCCTGGACGCCAGAAGCTGCTGAAGGTCCTGGCCGAGCTGCTGACCGCCGCGGACTTCCAATCCGTGCCGTTCGGCTCAGACCTCCACGAGCGGTTCACCCAGTACGGCCTCCCCGGCACCCTCCCCGCCCTGCGCGCCTACGTCGGAATGTCCACCGAAGGCGAGGACCCCACCGCCCCCTCCCCGATCCCTGGGAACCATTCCGCAACCACTGAGCATTTTCAGCGTGACCACCTATCAGGTGACAGCTCCGGCGCCTCTGGCGTCAAGCACTTGCCGGGGATGCAGTCAGTTGAAAGCGTCGGTCATGCAGTCCACCCGGCAGTCGGCAGCCTCATATCGCTGACGGAGGGCGGCAGCTGCTTCTTCGCGCTCCACAAAGAGGTACCCGTAGTGCTGGCGCGCCACCCTGGTCACGTCTCCGACCGTGACGATGGCCGGTTCGCCGTGTGCGGCCCGTCGACGCGCTCCGACGATTGCCATGTCCGCAGAGCGCAGCAGGTTTCTGGAACGGTCCCGGATCACGGCTGCCTGGGCCCGTTTCGCCGAGAGGGGACGCAGGACACGTCCCCTCCAGACGTAGCCGGCGGCGACAAGGATGAGACCGAGCACTACGAACAGGAGTCCGCCTGGGACGTGA
Organism: Streptomyces sp. NPDC005574; assembly: GCF_040605435.1. Lineage (NCBI taxonomy): Bacteria > Bacillati > Actinomycetota > Actinomycetes > Kitasatosporales > Streptomycetaceae > Streptomyces > Streptomyces sp. NPDC005574. Next base: position 11,618 of record NZ_JBEXCW010000117.1, on the reverse strand, counting down.
GGTCGCATCTATCCAGTCTTCACCACTCGCATGGTGATCGTCATGCCCGCGTCTGCGGAACTCGACCGCCACGGCGCCGAGCTGCTGGTCCAGAGCTGTCACTGCCCGCAGGCGGCGTGGAGGCCGCGGAGTACCGGGGGTGGGTCCGCGCGCCCGAGCATGTGCGGCCGGTCGGCGGCGTCGACTACGACCAGGTCGTCACCGAGCGACTGGAGCCGACAGCCACGTCGGTGGTCCGCGAGGTGCTCGGGGAGCGCCGGCCTTCGGGGTGAGTGCTGGCGAAGGTGCGCGAGGGGCAGGGCCCGGCTGAAGCGGTCGGCTTGTCCGGCCGGGGCGAGCTTGCGAGGCTTGGCGACCTCGGCCTGGAGTGGGCAGTCACGCCAGGAGCCGCGTGATAAACGGCGCCGCAAATTAGGTCCAGCCGACGTCGGTCATGTGCGCACCTGAGGAGACGCCTCAGCTGCCCAACCACCAGACAGCAGGCAAGCCGCTGTTGTACCTGCCAGCGAGCGGCTCCAGTACCGGCCGTACACCGACCCAGAACCGTGCCGTGATCTGTCCGTCGAGTTGGGCCGCAAAGTCAGGCAACCCCGACACGACCACGCTCCCGGCCAACACGCCCAGCGGCAACGATCCCCTGTCCTGCGACGAGTTCGCCTATGCCGCCACCTACAACAGCGGCGGCATGCCCGCCCCCGACGGACTCAACCCTGTCACCTCGGGCAATCAGTGCGTGCAGACATACTCACAGCGCACCCAGACCGATGTGTGGCACTTCTATGACGACATGCGCCAGGCTGCCCCAACGTGGAAGGAAGTCTGCGGACGCTCCACCATGTCGAACTGGATGAACACGCAGTCCATGCAGCCATTCCCGGCACAGTTCACGCAGCCGAACCGGATGCTCGAAAAGGACCCCTACTGGTACTACGCCCCCGAATTCTCGGGGTGCAGCGCCACCGCAGCGACCGTGAAGTGCACGGTCAAGTGACCTGAACAACCTGTGGGGGCGGTGCACACCGACTACGGTGGCGCCGCCCCCGCTCCTTTCCCGACAGGAGATGCTGCTTCATGACCGACGGCCTTCAGTGGCTCGAAGACCCGGTTCCGCTCCCCGGCGGCTACTGCACCATCTTCGCGCGCGGTATCGACTCCGAAGACCTCGTACGCCGGCTCCATCCTGGCAACGAGCCCCGCTTCATCGGCCTGCGCACACATCAAGCGTTCGAGGCCGACCTGTTCCAGCTCGACCGCAGCAAGCCCGTGGACACGACCGTAGGCGTCCGCTACGGATCCGTCGGTGACCTTGCTTTCTCCATCGGCTACGGCCCCTGGCAGGAAACCCTCAGCCAATTCGACACGCCTGACATCTCTCACGGAGGTGCACATACATACGAGCTCTATTTCATGGCCGAGCACCCGAACGTCCCTCCCCCACATTTCCGCTACAACCATGACGGCGTGTACGAAGTGATGTGTGATCTCAACAACGACGACTGGACAGGAGTCGTCAACGTCCTTGGAGACAACGCCGAACTAGTAGCCGCGCTGGAAGCCGATAAGCGGCGCCCCATGGAGATCCTGGAACAGCGGTTCGGCCTGACCCTACCGAAAGAAGCGATCCTCACTGGCACCCTGCCCGCCGCGATCATCAAAACCTGACATCAGCACAACCGGCCCCGGTGACCCCAGCCGGCCGGTTCCACTCCCCACCCCACCGACGCAAGGCGACCCGTAAACCCCGACCGTGGCGTGGTCGGCCGCCCACCCTGCGCCACCGCCCCGACGAGCGCGGCGGCCGCCAACGCGGCGGAGGACAGACGACGGTCACCGTGGAAGCAATACGCCAAGGTGCGCGCGGGCCCGCTGGCCGCTCAGCCAGCGAGCCGCCTTTACTGACTTCGGCTTGTCAGGGTGACGCTGGTTCGTCGAGGGCCATGCCGGTGCCCGCTATGAAGCCTCGTCACGTCAGTCATCAACTGCCGCTTCCAGTTCGGGAGTTACACCGCTCACCGTACAGACCCTCGCGTGCGTGTCGTTTACCGGTGCGTGCGGAGTCCGTCGAGGATGAGCGCGAGCATGTGGGGCGCCCGGTCCTCGGGGCTGGACGCGGCGCGCCACAGTGCGCCGGTGAGTTGGAGGAAGTCGCCTGGGTCGGCGTCCGGGCGGATACTTCCGTCCTTCTTGCCGGCGTCAAGTAGTTCTGTGATCGCGGCGATGACCGGCCCGTAGCTCTGCTCGCTGATCGCCTGGTGCGCGCCCGGGCCGAGAGCGTCGCCGAGGCCATGTTTTCTGCGCATGGCCTCGACGAGGTCGGTCGTCCAGTGGCGGAGCGCTTCCAGTGGAGGCATCCGGGCCAGCAGGTCAGGCACGGTGCCGGTGATGCGTGCCACCTCGTCCTGGTAGACGGCCAGGACCAGCGACTCGCGCGTGGGGAAGTTGCGGTACAGGGTGCCCGCCCCGACTCCCGCGCGCTGAGCGATCTGGTTCATCGACGTGCTGCCGTCCGCCGCGAGGGCTTCGCGTGCGGCGGAGAGGATGCGCGCCCTGTTCTCACGGGCGTCTGAGCGGACCACAGGACCTCACCTTGCTAAGTGGAGAGTTCTCCACTACGTTAAATGGAGAGCTCTCCACATACTCTAAGGAGCGTCATGCATTACATCAAGCTCGGCATGACCGGCCTCGACGTATCCCCGATCGCGATCGGTGCGATGACCTACGGCGAGCCCGACCGCGGGCACCCCGTCTGGTCGAAGGGCGAACAGGACGCGCGCCCGCTCATCAAGCACGCGCTGGAAGCGGGAATCAACTTCTTCGACACCGCGAACATGTACTCCAACGGTTCCAGCGAGGAGATCCTCGGCCGGGCGCTCAAGGACTTCGCCGACCGCGACGAAGTGGTGATCGCCACGAAGCTGCGCCACCCCATGCGGCTGGGACCCAACGGACGGGGGCTGTCACGTAAGGCGATCATGACCGAGGTCGACCATTCGCTGCGCCGCCTGGGCACCGACTACATCGACCTTTACCAGATCCACCGCAACGACCACTCCACCCCCTGGGAGGAGACCCTCGAAGCACTCAACGACCTCGTGAAGGCCGGCAAGGTCCGCTACCTCGGCGCGTCGTCCATGCACGCGTGGGAGCTCGCGAAGGCGCTGCGCCTGCAGAAGGAAAACGGCTGGGCGCGGTTCGTGTCGATGCAGGACCACTACAACCTCCTCGCCCGTGAGGAGGAGCGCGAGATGATCCCGCTGTGCCTAGACGAGGGCGTTGGCACGATCGTCTGGTCGCCGCTGGCCCGCGGCCGCCTCACCCGCGCGTGGGACGACGCCCGCTCGACGGTGCGCTCCGAGACGGACGGCGCCTACGCGGACCTGCTCTACTCGCCGGCCGAGGAGGCATCCAACCACGCGATCATCGACGCCGTCGGGCAGGTCGCGGATACTCACGGCGTCAGCCGCGCGCAGGTCGCGCTTGCCTGGCTGCGACGCCAGCCGGTCGTCACCGCGCCGCTGGTCGGCGCCGGCTCGGTCCGGCAGATCGACGAGGCCGTGGCCTCCCTCGACACCGAGCTCACCGACGACGACGTGCGCGCCTTGGAGGCCCCGTACACCCCCCGCTACGACTGGCAGGGCGTCTCGGACGAAGCCGAGATGGAGGCCATCCGCCAGCGAGTCCCCGGCATGGCTCTCGCATGAACCCCATCGTCCGCTCCGGCGCCGCTGCCCGCGCCGGAGCCCTCCTCATCTTTCTTGGCCCGCTCGTGTCCTGGGCCGCCGAGTTCATCACCGCCGCCGCATGGCAGGACCCGCCGTACTCGCCCCTGTACAACTGGGTCAGCCACCTCGGCCTGACCGGCCCGCCGCAGACCGCGTTCGGACAAGTCGCGAACTCCCCCCTCGGCGCCGTCATGGACACCGGCTGGGTCATCTACGGCACCCTCCTGATCGTCGGTGCGTTCCTCTTGTTCGACCCGCGCAAGGGCGCCCGCCCGATCATCATCATCAGCCTCGCCGTCCTCGCCGGCACAGGGGTCTCGCTCGTCGGCCTCTTCCAGGGCTCCAACGCCAACGTCGACAACGGCCTGATCGCGTTCCACACCTTCGGCGCACAGGGCGTCATGCTCGCCGGCAACATCATGGCGATCGCCGTCGGAACCGGCGGCGCACGCATCGGTCTCACCCAGGGCCGGTCGCTCGCGAGCATCACTCTCGGCACCGCCGGACTGATCGCGTTCCCCCTCTTCATGACCGACGTGTTCAGCGGCTGGATGTGGAACATCGGCCTGTTCGAACGCGCCGTGATCTACCCGATCATGATCGGCCACGCCCTCCTCGGAAGCAGCGTGGCCGCCGCCCAGCGCCACCGTGCGGCGCACCCGCTGGCACCCCTTACTGCACGAGCCGAGAGCTGAGGAGAGACAGATGACACGAGTACTGGTCACCGGAGGAACCGGCTTCGTGGGGAGCTGGTGCATCCAGGCCCTGCTGGATGCCGGGCACACCGTCCGCACCACGGTCCGCGACCTGCAACGCGAGCCGGCGCTGCGGTCCTGGCTGCACGCGGCCACACCGTTCGACGACGACCGTCTCACGGTCGTACGCGCCGACCTCGAACAGCCCAGGGGCTGGGACGCTGCCGTCGCCGACTGCGACTTCGTCCTGCACGTCGCCTCGCCGACCCTGCGCCATACGCCGGCGAACGACGACGACCTGGTGGTCCCGGCACGCGAGGGCGTCCTGCGAGTGCTGCGCGCAGCCCGCGACGCCGGTGTGCGCCGGGTCGTCCTGACCAGCGCCTTCGGCGCCATCGGAATCGGGCACCCCCCGCGCTCGACCCCGTTCACCGAGGAGGACTGGACCGACGTCGACAGCGACATCCCGCCCTACCAGCGGTCCAAGACACTCGCCGAACGCGCCGCCTGGCAGTTCGTCCAGGACGAAGGCGGTGGCCTGGAACTGGCGGCGGTTCATCCCGTGGGGGTCCTTGGACCCCTGCTCGGCCTGGACGACCCGCCATCCCTGCGTCTGGTCCGCCGAATGCTCGAAGGACAGGTTCCTGCGTGCCCTCCCTTCGGGATGGGCTTCGTCGACGTGCGCGATGTCGCGGATCTGCACCTGCGCGCGATGACCGATACGGCAGCCGCCGGCGAACGCTTCCTGGCAATCGCCGGGCACAGCCTGCGCGTCATCGACATCGCACGCATCCTGCATGACCGCCTCGGTGAGCGCGCCGCGAAGGCCCCGACCCGCGAACTGCCCGTCTGGGCCGCACGCACACTGGGCATCGTGAACCCGGAACTGCGACTGCTCAAACACCAGCTCGGCCGGGACCTCGACGCCACAAGCACCAAGGCGGAGCAGCTCCTCGGATGGCGAGCGCGCCCCATCGAAGACACCATCGAGGACACCGCCGAGAGCCTCCTCGCCCACGGCATCGGGACAAAGACCGCCTCGTAGCCGACCGACGCGGCGACCCTGCGCTCCGAGGCATCGAACCGGTGACGTGGCGCGACAGGTGTCACTGGCCCCGGACCCGCGCGGACGTGCGGTCCGGGGCCGCCCGTTTGCCCGCTGGGTGAGCCGGGACGAGAGACTCCGGGCCGTCATGGCAGTCGACACGTTCCGGAGCCGCCCGTCCGTCGTCCAGGTGACGTTGAGGCGGTCGGCGTCGCGGGAGGCGAGCCGGGTCTGGAAGTAGGGGCCGAGGCGGAGCAGCGTGTAGCCGGTGTTGTCGCTGCGTCGGGCTTCGACGTGGACGCCGTAGTGGGCGGGCGCCATGCCGACGTCGTCGGGAAGGGGCAGGTTGGCCGCGGCGTGGGTGAGCATCGCGTAGGCCGGCTGCCGAATGCCGAGGATTGCGGCCGTCTCGCAGCGTAGCCAGCCCCTTGTAGGGTCTCCGGCTGCGCGTCGGAATCTCACGGTGGATGTCGGATGGAAGTCGGATCCGACATCGCGGTGAGACAGCACAGTTGCCCGTCGCACTGAAATTGACGGGTTCTCACACTGTCGCATCCGGGTTGTCGGATCCTCACCGCGTCGTACGTTGAGTGACGAGTCTTGGCTCGTTCGGCTGGTTGTTCTCGCGTCGCCGGCCTCGCTCTCACTGCACCAGTCAAAGGCGTCGACGTGTACGCATGGGCTGGGGTGGCGGCAGGAGCCGTGGCTGGTCGGTCTCAAGTGGCCTGACGCTGGACGCTGGCAATGCCCGGGGCCCTCTCCAGACCCTCCGCCAGCGGCTCCGTGTCCTGCGGACCGTCTGATCGTTGAAGGCGACTGTATGCGCGTCGGTTCATCTAAGAGGGCGGGCAATGGAGGTCACGGGTGTTCATCACGCCTACCGTCGGCGTGTGGTCCTGCGGGGCGTGAATCTCCGGCTCGGCGCCGGAGTTATCGCCGGCATCGTGGGGGAGAACGGCGCCGGCAAGTCGACCCTGCTGAAGATCCTTGCCGGTGAGCTGCGGCCGGGCCGGGGCACGGTCCGGCATCAGGGCCGCTTCGGCTACTGCCCCCAGCAGGTGGTGCTCAATGATGCGCTGACGATTCGCCAGCATCTGGAGTTCTTCAGAGCGGCGTTCCGGCTTGCCGATATCCGCCTCGCGCAGGAGATGATGGACGTCCTGGGCTTCGCCGAGTACGCGCATGAGCGTGTCGGCGTACTCAGTGGCGGGACCCGGCAGAAGCTGAATCTGACTCTGGCGCTGATGCATGATCCGCAGGTGCTGCTGCTGGATGAGCCCTACCAGGGCTTCGACTGGGACACCTACCAGCGGTTCTGGGATCTCGCGGCCGGGCTGCGGGACGCCGGGCGCTCGGTCCTGGTCGTCTCCCATCTTGCCTACGACATCGAACGCCTCGACGAGCTGTGGCGCCTGGCCGACGGAGTCCTGCACGGGCAGGAGACAGCCGCGGCATGAAGACACACCTGCATCTGTTCGTCACCGCCGCCCGCTTCACCGTGATCGAGCATGCCCGCAACCGTTTCGCCATGGTTCTGATCGCCCTGTTCATTCCCCTCTGGACCACCCTGGCCTACCTCGCGATGCCCGCCACCACGGCGCCACTGCGCCTTCGGGCCACCGGGGAGCTGATCGCACCCCCGGGGAACCATCTCACTGCGATCAGTGGCGCACTCAACGCCGTCACCCTCATCACCGGCTTCATGATGTTCGCCGCGACGTTCAACGGCGCCGCCTTCGACCGGCGCCTGGCGATGGCAGGCTATCCCCGCACTCACCTCGTCCTCGCCAAGGTCACCGCCCTGGCCCTGGCCTCCGCTGCGGTCGCCGGATACGCCACGGCGGTGATGCGCCTGACCTGGACGCCCCGTCAGCCGCTCCTGCTCACCGGCGCGCTGTTCTGCGCCGCCCTGACCTACGGCGTCCTCGGGGTCGCCTTCGGTTCCATGTTGCGCCGGGAAGTCGAGGGCATGTTCGCCATCGTGATGACCAGCATCATCGACCTGGCCCTGCAGAACCCCATCACCAGCTCCGGAGCCGACAGCCCGATCACCCGCTACCTGCCCTCGTACGGGGCCATGCAGGCGAGCACCACCGCCGCCTTCTCCGCCACCGTCGTTCCGCGATACCTCGGCCTCCAGCTCGTCTGGCTCACCGGCCTCGCCCTCGCCTGCCTCCTGGCCTTCCGCCACCGCACCCGCACCGCCCTGCCGGACACCGCCCCTTCCGTTCCGCACCAGCGCCACGATGTGCAGAAGGACCGCACGGCCCGCCAGGACGAGAAGACGGCGCCGCAGTGATGAACCACCCGGTTATCGGGAACGACCCCGCTCTGCGGGCTGCGTACCGGCTGTGCCGCCGACAGACACGCGAGCAAGACCCCGCCGAGTACGCGATGATCCGGCTCCTGCCTGCCGTGCTGCGGCCGGCGTGCTGGGCGCTGTGGGCGGCGGCAAACGCCATCGACGACCTCGCCGACAACCGGGCCACCGCACCCGGCGAGCGGGCAGCCCGCATCGAGGCGTGGATCAGCGCGCTCGATGATGACGTGGCGCACGGCACGAGCAGAGACCCCGTCCGCCACGCCCTCATCGACACCGCCGCGCGCTGGCACCTGGACCTATCCGACCTGCGCGAGGCAATGACACTGGTGCGCGACGACACCGAGGGCCGTCACTTCCCCGACTGGGCCGCGTGGCGCGCATGGGGCCGCGGCAACCTGCTGCCCTGGTTCGACCAGGTACGCACGCTGCTCGACCGGGCCGGCCTGCCACTGCCCCTGCGCGCGGACCAGCACGACAGCTACCAGCAATTCCTCGACGGATTCCGGCTCACCGACCTCCTCACCGACCTGGGCGCTGACCTCGCCCACGGCGACCTCCTGCTCCCCCACGAAGTCCTCGCCCACTTTCCCGGCGCCGAAGCCCACCTGCTCCAACGGCACTGGAGCCCAGCCGTCGCCGACCTCGTCGCCGACCTGAGCGCACGCGCCCGCCGATGGCTCACCCAGCCGGATCTGACCCGCGGCATGCACCCCGGACCCGCCACCGTGCTGCACACGATGACCGGCCTGCTGACCGCCCAGCTCGACGCCGTCGACGCGGCCGGCCCCACCCTGCTGCACACCGCACCGCACCTCTCCCACCTGGCCCACGCCCGCGTCCTTGCCCCCGCCCACCTCCGCGCGGCCCTGGCTTGGAGCCTCACCCCCATCGCCCTCCCACCAACCCGCCGCTCCCCGGTCGCAGGCGCCTCGCTCTCCACGCCGCGAGAACGGGTGCCTGACAGCGCCGTGTTCCGCGCGCCACCGCCGCACCCCAGCGGCATCCGGCCCCCGCTCATTCCTTCAGACCGGATGCCCGCCCACGTGGCCGTGATCATGGACGGCAACCGCCGATGGGCCCAACAGCGCGGCCTGCCCACCCACGAAGGTCACCGCGCCGGCCTGCGGGCCATGCGCGAAACCGTCTACGGCGCCCTGGAGATCGGCCTGCGCCACCTGACCGTGTACACCTTCTCCACCGAGAACTGGAGACGCGAGACAGGAGAGGTCGAAGCGATCCTCGCCCTGCTGCGCGGCGAACTGGACGAGGACCCCTACCGCGAACTCGACGTACGCCTGCGCTGGTCCGGACGCCCTGACCGGCTGCCGGCCGCCCTCGCCGACGCCCTCCGGCGCCAAGAGGCGACCACTCGCACCCGCACCGGCCTCACCCTGACCGTATGCATCGACTACGGCGGCCGGAACGAGATCACCCGCGCCGCCGCCGCACTCGCCCGCGCCGCCCGCACGGGCGATCTGGACCCCGACCACATCACCGAGGAAGACCTCACGCTCCACCTCCCCCGCCCCCACCTACCCGACGTCGATCTCCTCTGGCGCCCGGGCGGCGAGCAGCGCACCTCCAACTTCCTTCCCTGGCAAGCCACCTACGCCGAATTGCACTTCACACCCCAGTGGTGGCCGGACACCGACCGACGCGATCTGTGGCAGGCCATCGCCGAACACGGCCGACGACAACGCCGCCACGGCGCCGCCCCGACACCCTTCCATCCCGGCAACACCCCAGAAAATTCGGACAAAACGCAGCTGGTGCCGTCCGGCGTGACCCCCAGACGACCCCGCACCGCGGCGGAGCAGATGGGGCACACAGGAGGTACGGGAAGCGGCCAGGCGTCCTCACACACCGACACGGAGCTGAGACGTCGACCGTCCGACACGTCCTGATACTTCGGGAGATGCCGCAGGCCAGAGGAGCGCTGTCCGACTCGGAGCCGGAGACCCTACACCCCTGTTGGTGTAGCCGAGTTGGTGGCCGTGGAGGTAGGCCGAAGCGTGTGGGGTGTCGGGGTGGACCAGCGAGACGGCGATCAGGTCGGGGCCGTGGTCGTCGCCGGGGCGGGGCTGGGCTCGCTCGAGGAACGGGCCGACCCGTACGGCGATGTCCTGATTGCAGCCCGGCGTCCAGGGCTGCGGATTGCTGCGGGCGGCGAGCAGTGCACGGAACGCGTCGACGACAGCCTGGTCTTCAGAGGTCAGAGCGTTGGGCGCGTGGCCGCTGCGGCGGAAGAGACGGCGCTTCACCGGACGGTCCTGCCTTCCAACGTGGGGGTGGCGATGCGGGGGCTGACGGACGCCGGGAAGGCGTTGTGGGCTTTCGACTACGAGGCCAATCCCAACATCGACGCCGCGACCATCAACACCTTGGCGACCTGCGAGTGGGTCCGCAAGGGCCAGCCGCTCTGTCTGATCGGTGACAGCGGCACCGGCAAGTCCCACCTGCTGATCGCGCTGGGCACCGAGGCGGCGATGAAGGGCCACCGGGTCCGCTACACCCTCGCGACGAAACTGGTGAACGAGCTGGTGGAGGCTGCGGACGAGAAGCAGCTGACGAAGACCATCGCCCGCTACGGGCGCGTCGACCTTCTCTGTATTGATGAGCTCGGCTACATGGAACTCTACCGGCGCGGCGCTGAACTGCTGTTCCAGGTGTTGACCGAGCGGGAGGAGAAGAACAGCGTCGCGATCGCTTCCAACGAGTCCTTCGGAAAAGCGCACATGTTCCGGTGAACCTGTGCCAAGCGGCGCCGAAACGGGGCAGGTTCCTGCCAGCGCCCGGGCCGGGTGATTTGGCGGGCCGCAGTGGGGCACTGACCGTGAATCTCGGTATCCGCAGAACCCGCGGACATGGGACTCTGTCCCATGTGAGTGAACCCACCCCCTATGACCACGACCGAGCCGCCTACTCCCGCGAAGGACTCGCCCGACTCGTACTCGCCGACAACGCCTCGGAGGTGGCTGACGGTGCCGCGGGGCTCGTGGGCACCCGCAACGATGCCGACACCGGATTCGGCGGTCGAGTCAGCCAAGCGGGGCAGCTCGTCGACTTGGCCGAACGGACTCTGGAATCGGCTGTTATCTATGAAGTCGAACGTGGCAGCTCCTGGGCAGATATCGCGGCTTACCTGGAGATCAGCGCCGAGGAGGTCGAACGGCGGTATATCCCCGCTGTCCAGGCGTGGAACAGAGCGTTTGCGGAGCCGTACCGACTGGATGAAACCGGTCGCAAGCGTATCCCGCAGCTGCCGACCGCGGCATACGACCCCAACTGGGCATGTACTCAGCTGGACCGGTGGGCCTACCTCCGGCACGTCGGAATCGACGACAGGCAGGCCGTCAGCGGCAGTCTCGTCATGGCCGAGGCCGCGGACGAGCAGGTCCCCGGTACCCAGACCTAGGGTGTCCGTGCTGATCCGGAAGTCGTCCTGGGTCGATGTGATCAGCAAGGTAGATGAGGGTGGCCTCGGGGTCCATGCCGAAGGCGGCGGCGACGAGCTTGGGGTCCATGGTGTTGACCAGGTCGAGTAGTCGAGTGCAGCGGATCATGCGGGGCGGGAAGCCGCAGGCGTCGAGGATATGGCTGACATAGGCGGTGGAGGCCGGCCCCTGGCCGGACTTCGTCTGGCGGGTGACCATCACGTGGGGATTGCCGGTCCGCTGGGCTTCGCGGTGAGCCAGACAGCGTTCCAGTACTGTCCAGGATGCGGGATCCAAGGGGACCTGAGGCGTCCCCCGGAGTGTGGACACGGGGGTTCATGCTGCGAGTGTGAGTTTACGTGCTCTCTGTTGTTGTTCGAACTCGACTGGTGAGAGGTA